>JADJUF010000026.1 GCA_016717005.1 Myxococcales bacterium
CACCAGCACCGAGCACGGCGCGCTGCGCACGACCGCCTCGGCATTGCTGCCGAGCAGGATCCGCCGCAGCCCGGTCCGGCAGAGTGGGTCGCGACGACGACCAGATCTGCGTGGCGACCCCGGCGGCGGCGCGGGCGATGATCTCGGCGGCGTCGCCGCGCACCACGAGCTGGGCGTCGTTCCCGCAGTCCCGCACCGCCGCCGACAGCCGCGCCCGGGCCCGCGCGAGCGCGTCCTCGGCCGCGGCCGAAGGGCCGCCGTCGGCGAGGGTCGAGGGGAATGGAGCGCGGTCACCGCCACGCCCCGGCGCCAGGCCTCGTCGGCGGCCGCGGCCAGGGCCGGCAACGACAGCGCCGACAGGTCGGTCGCGACCAGGATCCGCAACCCGAACGGCGGGCGCGCCACCAGCACCGCGCACGGCGCGTGGCACCACCCGCCCGGCCACGCCGCTGAGGTTTGCCGCCGCGACGACTAGCCGCCGTGCGCGGCGACCACGATCAACGCGGCCGCGCGCGCGCCGGGCTACGCCGCGACGATCGCCCCGCACGCTCGCCGGTCAGCACCAGCGCGTCGACCGCGGCCCGGTCGTCACCGCCGCCGCCGATCGCGCGGGCGATGGTCGTGCGCACCGGCGCGATCGTGCCGAGGCCGCGGTCGCGTCCCCGGCGCCGTCGTCCAGCACGGGACACGACCAGCCGCGCGCCGTGGGCCAGGGCCTGCGCGAAGCTGGCGCGCAATGCCCAGCGCCGCGCGCTCAGATCGGTGGCGACGAGGATCTCCGGCTGGGCCGGCTGGGCAGGAGCTGGAGGGGTCATGGTCGCCCGCTCGCGAGGAGCCGCTCCTGCAAGATGGCACCGTCGCGGCGGCATCCGATCGCGGCGCCGGGGTATGGTCGTCGCACCGAGCGCGGTCGTCGGCGGGTCGCCCGCGGCCCGCCCGGCCCATCCATGGCGCACGCCTCTCCACAAGCTCGGCGGCGCGTCCGAAGGGCGCTGGCAGGCGGCGGTGATCCGGCCGGCTGTACGTGTTCGGCCCGTTACCTCAAGCTGATCGTCGCGGCCGGGGTCGCTAACGTCACCTTTGGCGCGTCGATCTGGCTCGCGGTCGTGACCGTCGCGATGGTGTCGGCGATGTACCGCCTGGTCATGCGCTGGGTGACCGACGGCAGGGCGGCAGCGGCCTCAACGGGCCTGCGATCTCAGATCATGATGGTCAGCCACGGCCGCGGCGTGGGGCACGCGCGCGGCCCGCGTCCAAGGTCGGCAGCGTCGTCGACCAGCTCCTGCCGCAGCTGCCGTGCCCGATGTTCCTGGTGTCGGCGCGCCCCGAGCCCGCGGCGGCGTGGCCCGAAAGCCCGACGCAGCGGCGGCGCTCCCGTGACCACCGCCGCCGTGGTATCTGCCGGCATGCGCCGGAGTCCTCACGGTCGAGTTCAGCCGATCTCCCCGACCGACGCCGCCCCGACGAGGCGCGCGGTCGTGAGCGATCGGCGCGACCAGCTCGACCAGCCCGACAAGAGCGACCGGCCCGACGGCGACCCACCCGGCAAGAGCGACCAGCCCGACAAGAGCGACCGGCCCGGCAAGAGCGGCCGGCCCGACAGCGACCGGCCCAGGCGCGGCGCCCGCGCCGTCCGCGGCGTCCGTAGTCTGATCGAGCAGCTCGAGGATCAGGCCGCCGGGTTCATCGGGGTCACGCCCGACGATCGGATCAGCGTGGTCGAGGGCATGCTGCGCCGGTCGACGGCCCACGCCATCGGCTACTGGCTCCAGCTCATCCTGGCGATGGCCATCGCCACGCTCGGCCTGGCGATGAACAGCGTCGCGGTCGTGATCGGCGCCATGCCGATCTCGCCGCTGATGGGGCCGTTGATCGAGTTCGGCGTCGGCCTCGCCACCGGTTCGCTCCTGCTGACGATCCGCGCCGGCGTCCGCACCGCCGCCAGCGTCGCGGTGGTGGTGTTCGCGGCCGCCGGCCTGACCGGCTGCTGCCGTTCCACGAGGTCACGACCGAGCTGGCGGCCGGACCAGCCCGACGATGATCGATCTGTTCATCGCCGTCGCGTGCGCGCTGGCCGCGGTCTACACCACCGTCCGCGAGGGCAAGGACGCGATGGCCGCCGCCGCCGGGACCGCGATCGGCATCGCGCTGGTCCCGCCGCTGTGCACCGCCGGCTACGGCCTGGGCACCGGCAACCACGACATGCTGCAGGGCGCGCTCTTTGCTCTTCACCGCCAACTTCGCGGCGATCACCGCGGTCACCGCTGGCGACGGTGTTGCTGCTGGGCTTCGGCCAGGTCAACACCGCCGAGATCGAGGACGACGTGCTCGAGCGCCCGTCCGAGGGCCGCTGGCCCATGTCGCCGCCCGGGTCACGCGCCGCACCGTCGGCCGCCGCCTGGGGCGCGCTGACGCGCCTGCTGTTGCCGGCGATGCTGCTCGGCGCGATCCTCGTGCCGCCGCGCCGGGCGCTGCACGAGGTCAGCTGGCAGGTCGAGGTCCGGTCCGAGGTCGAGCGCCTGCTCGCCGAGGTCCCCGGCGCCGTGGTCCGCCAGAGCCGCGAGGTCCGCGCCGGCACCGTCCGGGTCCGGCTGTTCCTGGTCGGCACCGACGCGGAGGCCCGCGCCGTCGCCGCGACCCTGCGCACGAAGATCGCGATGCGCCTCGGCAAGGAGCCGCTGGTGGACGTGGTCGCGGTGCCTGACGCGGCGACCCTCGACGCGATGGCGAACCAGCTGCGCCAGGCGGCCCTCCCGCCGCCCGACGCGCCGGCGCCGGCGCCGATCACGCCGCCGGCCACCTTGTTCGCGAGCGCGCTCGATGACGCCCTCGCCCACCACTGGCCGTCGTCGGCGGGCACCGTCCTGCGGCTGCGCGTCACGCCGCGCGGTGGCACTCCGGTCGCGCTCGAGCTCGACGTGACCCACCTCGGGGCCCCGCTCGGCGAGGTCGGCGAGCAGCTGCTCGAGCAGGCGTGGAGCGCGCAGCTCGAGGCCACCGTCGACGTGAACGATCACCGCTGCCGGTCGCCGCGGTCGCGGCCCGGCCGACGCCGGCGGGACCTGGCTGCCCGAGGCCGTGCGCGTGCTCGGACGCGACCGCCGGGATCGCCGGCCTGAGCCTGTGCTTCACCGTGCCGGCGCCGGCGGCGCCGCCGCCCTGCGGCCCTGGCGCGCGCCCACCCCACCGCCACCGCCCGCGTCGATCGAGATCGTGCGCGGCGTGCTGACCGGCCTGACCCGGGCGCGGCCCGACGCGGTGATCGTCGATGGCGTCGGCTGGAGCGTCCGCGTCACGACCGCGAGCTGCTTGCCGGCGCCGACCGCCCCGGCCGATCCGACCGCGCCCGTCCCGGCGGCCGATCCGACCGCGCCCGCCCCGGCGCCGCCGCCCACCCAGCCCGCGTCGGCCCCGGCGCCTGCGCCCGCGGCATCGGCGCCCGCAGCGCCGACGACCGCGGCGCCCTGACCCCGCCCTGATCAGCGCGCCCGCGCGCGGCTGCGCGTGCGCCCGGGCCTTCGGCGCGATCACCGCGGCGACCGCCGCGCGCTCCTTGCCGTGGCTGGGCTTGCCATGGTTGGCCGAGCGGCGCGTCGACTTGCGCGACGGCGTCGCGAGCGAGTCCTCGAGCGTGGAGGTCATCCCGGCCTGCTGCCGCGGGTTGTTACGCCGCGCGCTGTGCCCGGCGCCGGCCGCGCGATCGGTCTCCGACACGCCGGGCTGCGCGGTGTCGACCCACAGATCGCGCACCTGCTTCTCCGGCCGCGCCAGCACCATCGCCTGGGCCAGGGCGGCTCGGCCCTCGCGGCGCCGGATCAGGCTCGGCGCACCCGCCAGCTTCGGCCGCGCCGCGTCCAGCACCGACGCCCGCCCGGCGCTCCGGCCGCGGCGGTCGAGCAGCCGGCGGATCGCCTGCACCGCCGAGCGCAGCGCCGGCGCCCAGGTCGTGCGCGCGGCTGGCGCCGAGGTGCTCGATCTGGACCGGCGGCACCCCGGTCAGGCCCGTGGATCGAGCAGCGCGTGTCGACGCCGCCGCGGGGCCCGTTGACGTCGGCGAACCGGATCGTCACGCGCTCGATCAGCGTCGCCCAGCGCGCGAGCGCGGCCGTGGTCTTGGCGCGGATCGTCGCCTCGAGGGCCGCCTCGACCTTGGGCCGAGCCCGGATGTCGAGCGCCGTCGTCGCCGTCGGGGTCGGGCCCCGGCTCGCCTTGCCGACCTTCGAAGCTGTGCGCGGAGCGTCTGCTTTGCCATGCCCGCCTTTTTACCACGCTTTCGTCGCGGAAGCCTCGTCGGGCGCCCGCGACGCCGCGCCTCACCTCACGGCGACGGCAGATGGATGCGCTCGTAGTCGGTGGCCGCAAATGGCAGGTCGAGGCGGGGGACGCGCGCGGCGCGGCTGACGTATGGCGACACATGGTCCGTGAACCGCATCGGCTGGTAGTTGCGCGCGAAGATCGTGGCGAGCGCGCGCTCGACCCGATCGGGGATCGCGCGCAGCCGCGCCGCCAGGTCGGGATCGCGGCACGCGTCGAGCTGGCGGCGAGGCGGGCGTCATCGATCGTCGTCGGGGCAGATCGCGATCGGTGGCGCCCGGGTGGGGTCGTTGGCGCGGCGCCAGCGACGCCTCGCCGGCGACGGCGAACGGATCGACCGGCTCGCCGTCGAGCCAGACGTTGAAGTGCAGGTGCGGCGGATCGGCGCCGAGCGCGGCGACGAAGTTGAGGCCCGACGCTCCGGACAGCGCGATGGGCTCGCCGCGGGCGACCACCTGGCCGGGCTCGACCAGCGCCCGCGCCAGGTGCGCGCAGCTGGTGGCCAGGCCGTCGCCGTGATCGAGCAGGAGCTTGAGGCCGCCGCGGTGGAACTCGCTGACGACGAGGATCACGCGGGCCGCGGCCGGGGCGACGATCACCGTGCCTGGCGCGGTCGCGAAGTCGGTGCCGTTGTGGCTGTCGTAGGTGAGCGCGCCGCCCTGGAAGTCGCGGACCTGGGTCTTGCGCACCGACCAGCCCCGCTCGATCGGCGTGGGCGTGCGGTTGAACAGGTTGTAGATCGGCACCGCGCGCCCGAACGGCCGCTGGCCGCGCCACACCGCCAGCGCCAGGCGCGGCTGGAGGATGCGCAGGCTGGTGTGATCGAACCGGCTCGGCGGGTCAGCGCGTCGCCGCGGACCGCGAAGACGGTCTCGCGCAGGCGCAGGCGCCACGGCGACAGCCCCAGGACCTCGGACAGCGACAGGCGATCGGCGGGCACGCCCCATCGTGCCTGGTGGCCGCGCCGATTGAAATCGCGGCGCGCACCGCCGATGCTGATCGGATGCACCGCACGCCCTGGCTCCTGGCGGCCGCCGCCCTCGTCGCCACCGCGGCCACCGCCGGCCCTGCCCGCGCCGGCGGCTTCGGCATCCCCGGAGGTCGGCGTGCGCCGCACCGGCATGGCGGCCGTGGTCGGTCGCCCCGACGAGCCGTCGGCGGTGTTCCACAACCCGGCGGGCTGACCATGTCCCACGGCGCGCGGGTCTACGCGACCTTCGGCCTGGCGGTGCTGTCGACCGAGTTCAACCTGCGGCCGTGGGACCAGAGCGATCGGTTCATCACCACGCCGGTCGACGCCGACGGCTACTACCCGACCACGCGCCCGACCCGGGCGGTCGGCGCGATCCCGATGATCACCGCCTCGGCCGAGATCGTGCCGGGCAAGCTGTGGGGCGCTCGGCGCGTACGTATCCAACGGCACCGGCGCGCAGTTCGCCGACGACGATGTCACCCGCTACCACCTGATCGACGGCTACATCGTGTCGCCGACCCTCAGCCGCGGTCGCGGCCTACCAGGTCCACCCAAGCTCGCGCTCGGGCTCGGCGTCGGCATGATGAACGTCCGGGTCCACGGCGAGCGCTACCTGTTCCCGATCCTCAATGGCACCGACGTGTCCCGGTTGATCGGCTCGAAGGCGCGGCTGGTGCTCGACGGCGAGGACTGGAAGTTCACCTGGAACGCCGGCGTCCTGGCGCGGCCGGTGCCCAAGCTCACCGTGGGCGCCACGGTCATCGGCCGGGTCGATCCCGAGCTCGAGGGCGACGTCACGCTCACCACCGGCGACGACGCCGCCCGGTGCCCGGCGACCGCTACAACGGCAAGCAGAAGACCGGGCTGGTGCTGCCGTGGACGTTCCTGGCCGGCGCCAACTACGACGTCACCCCCAACCTCGAGGTCGGCACCGAGCTCCGCTACTACCTGTACCGCGCGTACAAGGAGCAGCGCTCCAAGCTCGACGGCCTGCCGTTCATCAACGAGCTGGTCACGCCCAAGAACTACACCGACTCGTGGCAGGTCGCCGGCGGCGTGCGGGTCCACGATCTGCCCCAGGCGCCGTGCTCGAGCTGATGGCCGGCGTCCACTACGACAAGACCCCGGCCCCGGCCCAGACCGTCGCGCTCGATCAGCCGACGTTCTCGCACTACGGCCTGCACTCGGGCGTGCGCTACCAGGTCGGCCGCTAAGCTGGCGGCGTCGTACCTGCACTACTGGTACCGGATCCCGGTCATCACCGACAGCCTGACCAACCCGCCGTCGAACATCCGCGGCAGCGGCGGCAACGACATCTTCACGATCTCGATCGAGGCCACGATCGCGCACGGGGCGCTGCTGTGACCCGGACCATCATCCCCGAGCGCGGGCGGGCCACCGACGAGCTCCTGGCCGATCTGGCGGGGCGCAAGCACAAGGACACCGACTGGAAGCGCGGCCGCGTGTTCTCGCTGGTCTACCACGCGTCCGACGAGCACACCCGCCTGCTCGAGCGCGCCCACGCCCTGTACGCGTCGGGCAACCTGCTCAACCCGATGGCGTTCCAGAGCCTGCGCGGGCTCGAGGCCGAGATCACGCAGATGGCCGCCGACCTGTTCCACGGCGGCCCCGACACCGTCGGCGCGGTCACCTCCGGCGGCACCGAGTCGATCCTCGTGGCGGTCGCGGCCTACCGCGATCGCGCGCGCAAGCTGCGGCCGTGGATCGTCCGGCCCGAGATCGTCGCGCCGATCACCGTGCACCCGGCGTTCGACAAGGCCGCGCACTACTTCGGCGTGCGCCTGACCAAGGTCCCCGTCGATGACGATCACCGCGTCGACCTGGCCGCGCTGGCCCGCGCGATCGGCCGCTCGACGATCGCGGTCGTGGCGTCGGCGCCGCAGTACGCCCACGGCGTGATCGATCCCATCGCCCTGGTCGGCGCGCTGTGCACCAAGGCCAAGCTGCCCCTGCACGTCGACGCCTGCGTCGGCGGGTTCGTGCTGCCGTGGGTCGAGCGCCTGGGCCGGCCGCTGCCGCCCTGGGACTTCCGCGTGCCGGCGGTGACCTCGATGTCCGCCGACCTCCACAAGTACGCCTACGCCGGCAAGGGCGCGTCGGTGCTGATGTGGCGGTCGATGGCCGACATGAAGCACCAGTTCTTCGTCGCCGCCGACTTCCCGGGCGGCATCTACGTGTCGCCGACCTTGATCGGCACCCGCCCCGGCGGCCCGATCGCCGCGGCCTGGGCCGCGCTGCAGGGCCTGGGCGCCGACGGCTACCAGCGGCTCACCGCGGCCGCGCTCGACGCCGCCGATCGCGCGCGCGCGCCGGGGTCGCGGCCATCGACGGGCTGCGCGTCGTCGGCGACAGCCAGGCGACGATCGTCGCGTTCGGCGCCACCCCCGGCGGCCCCGACATCTACACCGTCGCCGATCGGCTCGAGGCCCGCGGCTGGTCGGTCGATCGCAGCCAGTCGCCGGCGGCGATCCACCTGACCTGCACCGCCAACCACCAGGCGATCATCGACGACTACCTGGCGGATCTGCGCGACGCCTGCGCCGAGGTCCGGGCCGATCCGTCGCTCAGCGGAGCGGCTCGGCGCCGATGTACGGGATGATGGCCAAGCAGCCGATGCGCGGCATGGTCAAGCGCTCGGTCGCGAAGGTGATGGAGGCGATGTACATGCCGGGCGTGGTCGTGCCCGACGTCGCCGCCAGCGCCAACGACGGGGTCGTCGGCAAGATCATCGATCGCTACGGCCCGCAGCTCGACGCCGCGCTCGACACGTTCACGAGCGTGCGCGGCGCGCTGACCCGGCGCCGGAGGAAGCGGTGACGCGGATCGCGTTCGCGCGGATCATGCAAGAGACCAACGCGCTGACGCCGGTCCCGACCGAGCTGGCCGACTTCGAGCAGAGCCACTACCTGGTCGGCGCCGCGCTGGCGCAGGCGATCGAGCCGGGCGGCCACGAGGTCGCCGGCTTCTTCAAGAAGGCCGAGCTGGCCGGCGCGGTCGCCGCGGTGCGCGCGGCCGGCGCGACGCCGGTGCCGATCCTGTCGGCGTGGGCGTCCTCGGGCGGCAAGCTCACCCGGGCCTGCTTCGACACCCTGGCCGAGCGCCTCGCCGACGGGCTGCGCGCCGCCCGGCCCGACGGCGTCGTGCTGGCCCTGCACGGCGCGATGGGCGTCGACGGCCTGCGCGACCCGGAGACCGAGCTCCTGCGGATCGCTCCGCGACGCCGCCGGCGGCGTGCCGCTGACCTGCACCCACGATCTGCACGCCAACCTGACCCGCGGCCGGGTCGAGGCCGCCGACGCGATCGTCGCGTACCACACCAACCCGCACCGCGATCACGCGCGGGTCGGCCGCAAGGCCGCCGAGCTGGTGCTGGGGATCCTGGGCGGCCGGCAGCCGGCCCGGGCCTGGCGCACGCTGCCGATGCTGCTCGGCGGCGGCAAGACCATCGACTTCCTGGCGCCGATGCGCGCGGTGTTCCGGCGCATGGCCCGGGCCGAACGCACCGGCGAGGTCGTCAGCGCCTCGACGTTCATGGTCCACCCGTGGAACGACGACCCGGCGCTGGGCTGGTCGACCCTGGCCTACGGCGAGCCGGCCGAGGTCGAGCGCCTCGTCGACGAGCTGGCCGAGATGTGCTGGGCCCGGCGCCACGAGCTGCCGCCGACCTTCAGCTCCGCGTCGGCCGGGCTGGCCGCGGCCCGGGCCGCGCGCGGTGCGCCGCAGGCTGGGCGTGGTGACCATGTCCGACGCGTCCGACGTCGTCACCGCGGGCGCGCCTGGCGACTCGACCCACCTGCTGCGCGCGATGCTGGCCGAGGGCACGGGCCTCTTGACCTACGCGGCGGTGCGCGATCCGGTGGCGATCGAGCGGCTCTGGGCCGCGCCGGTAGGCGCCGAGGTCGACGTCGAGGTCGGCGGTCACCTCGATCCGGCGTCGGGCCCGCCGCTGGCGGTGCGCGCGACGATCGTCCGCACGCTCGAGCAGCCGGGCTTCCTGCGCACCGCGGTGCTGGCGATCGAGCACCTGCGCCTGGTCGTGACCGAGGGGCCGGCGATGGTGATGCGGCCGTCGTTCTACAAGGACGTCGGGCTCGACCTGTGGCAGGCCGACGTCGTGATGGTGAAGAACTTCTTCCCGTTCCTGATGTTCTTCCTGCCGTACAACCGCAAGACCATCTTCGTCCGCACCAGCGGCGCGACCGACTTCGACGCGGCCCACCGCCTGACCTTCGACGGCCCGATGCACCCGCGCGACGTGGTCGACGACTGGCGCCCGCGCGATCGCGCGCGCCGCGGCCTCGACGCGTAGCGCCTGCGCGGTCCGCGGCCTCGACGCGTAGCGCCTGCGCGCTTCGCAGGCCGTGCGCCGCAGCGTCGACGCGGAGCGCCGGCGCGCTGCGCAGGCCGCGCGCTGCAGCGTCGATGTTCGACTACATGCACCAGCGCGCCGACGGCACCACGGCCGGCGGCGACACCAACCGGATCCTCGCCGGCGAAGACTGAGCCTCGACGACGGCGCGACCAGGCCCCGCGACGCGGACGATCTCGGGCGGGCGGATCTTCGAGATGATCGACATGACGCGACGGCTTCTAGCGCGCGCCGCGATCGACCGGAAGATCATCGGCGCGCATGATCCTGGTGGCTAGCGCGGTAGCCACGCGAGGCGCGCGCGCCTCAGCGCGTCGTCGCGCCCGCGCAAGTCAGCGCGAGGCCACGGTCACCGCGATCACGGGTGCGCGCGCGCG
The DNA here is from genome assembly GCA_016717005.1 of Myxococcales bacterium. Lineage (NCBI taxonomy): Bacteria > Pseudomonadati > Myxococcota > Myxococcia > Myxococcales > Myxococcales bacterium. Next base: position 10,055 of record JADJUF010000026.1, read on the forward strand.
CGCGTCGAGCGTGCTTCAGGCGCGACGACACGCCGCGGGCGCCGACGCGGCCTCAGGATTTCGGCGGCAGCGGCTCGGCTGGCGGCGCGTCCCCGCCGAGCTGCCGGCGCGCGACCGCGGCCGCGCGCTCGAGCCGCAGCAGGCGCGCGCTGGGATCGAGCGCGCGCGCGAAGAACACGATCACCTCGACCGTCAGCGACAGCAGGATCGCGAACGCGTAGAGCGCCACGGCGACCTGCAGCGCCGGGATGATCACCAGCAGGCGCGGCCCGGGCACCTCGGTGTACGGCGGCGGGAACAGCGCCCACATGAGCAGCGCCGGCACCATCGTCAAGAACAGCCCGACCGCGGCGTTGCCGTTGGCGATGGCCAGGCGATCGGACAGGGTCTTGTGCTTGCGCAGCACCAGCCAGCCGACGGCGACGTGGGCGACCGCGCCGACCACGCCGTACTTGGCGAGCTCGAACGCCAGGCTGCCCTTGGCCGGCAGGAACGACGGCGAGAACCGCTGCCCCAGCACCGCGACCATCACGTAGTACACGACGAAGAACCCGGGCGCGCCCAGGATCAGCGTGCGCCGATCGAACGACAGGCCGCCGCGGCGCCGCAGCCACAGCGCGCCGCCGATCAGCACCACCGCCAGCGCGACCACGCCCACCAGGCGCAGCCCGCGCCGCGCGAGCACCCGCGCCAGCGTGGTCGTGCGCGAGTCGCTGACCACGCGCTCGGTCACGGCCAGGCGCTCGCCGTCGGCGCGCGCGCGGGCGGCCGCGTCCGACGGCGTCAGCGTCAGCAGCTCGGTCAGCGTGCGGCCCAGCCCGTGGCCCGGCGCGGGGAACCCGAGCAGCGCCGCCACCGTCGGCGCGACGTCGATCAACCGGGCGTCGTCGGGCCGGGCGCCGGCGCGGATGCCGGCGCCGGCGGCGACCAGCGGCACGGTCATGACCTCGGGCTCGATCCCGCCGTGCCCGCCCGAGTCGGTGTGGCCGTGATCGGCCACGACGATCACCGCGTCGGTCGCCAGATCGGTCGCGGCCACGATCCGGCCGACCATCAGGTCCGCGGTCGCGACCGCGGCCCGGTACTCATCGCTGTCGGCGCCCTCGGCGTGGCCGGCGTCGTCGACCACGCCGATCAGGACGACCTGCAGCTCGGCGTGGTCCGCGAGCTGGGCCCGGGCCGCCTCGACCACGCCGCCCGGCCACGGCGCGTAGCGGCTGTCGTCGAACGGCGACCGCACCTCCATCCCGGCCGCGGCCCGGGCCTCGGCCGAGTCGGGATCGTCCATCGCGTCGATGTCGATCGCGTCGAGCTCGGCCTGCCGCGCGGGATCGAGCGGGCGCAGGAACAGCGCCGGCAGCGGGCTGTTGTCGCTGGCCGACGCCGAGCGCACGTGCGCGGCCTGGGCCCGGTCCATGAGCGTGTCGAGCGCGACCGCGGTGTAGTGGCGGTTGGTGCGCACGCCCGAGGCCTGGGGCGGGACGCCGGTCAAGATCGACACGTAGTTCGGCCGCGACCAGCTCGGGTAGTGCGAGCGGGCCTGGCCGTCGACGCCGAGCGCGCGCAGCCGGGCCAGCGACGTCATCCCTTGCGACGCGTCCCAGCGGAGCCCATCGACGATGATCAGCACCACCCGCCGCGCCAGCCGCGGCGTCGCCGGATCGATCACCACCGGCGCCGTGCGCGCCAGCGCGCTGCGCGGCTGCTCGAGGTCGTACATGAAGTCGGCGCCGAGGAACGCCGCGCGCAGCGCGCCGATCGCGCCGACCACGACCAGGACGATCGCGGCGATGACCGCCCACGCGGTCCGGGCCGGGGCGGGCGCGCGCGGGCTCACGCCTCGACCTTACGACGCCGCGAGCGTCGCGACCAGCTCGTCGACGATGCCCTGCGGCGCCCGCACGGTCAGGCGCGTGCCCTCGTCCTCGTGGTGCTCGGTCACCACCACGCAGCGCCCGTGGATGTCGTGGACCACCTTGTGGCGCGCCCAGGGCACGAACAGCTCGGCCTCGACCGCGGCCCCGGCGAAGTACTCGACCACCCGCACCCGCAGCGCCGCGACGTCGGCCGGCGCCTTGGCCGACATCAGCACCGCGTCGGGGAACGCCAGCGCGAGCAGGGCGCGGTCCTCGTCGCTGACCTTGTCGATCTTGTTGAGCACGACCAGCTCGGGGGCGTCGACGCCGATCTCGCCGAGCACGCCGCGCGTGACCGCCATGTGATCGCGGAACGCGGCGTCGGCGGCGTCGACCACGTGGAGCAGCAGGTCCGCGTGGGTGGCCTCGTCGAGCGTCGAGCGGAACGAGGCCACCAGATCGTGCGGCAGCTTCTTGATGAAGCCGACGGTGTCCGACAGCAGGATCGGCGGCTTGGTGCGCGCGTCGAGCACGCGCACGGTCGTGTCGAGCGTCGCGAACAGCTTGTCGGCCACGTACACCTCGCTGCCGGTGAGCGCGCGCATGAGCGAGCTCTTGCCGGCGTTGGTGTAGCCGACCACCGCGACCGTGCGGGCGTCGCCGCGCCGGGCCCGCCGGGTCCGGGCGCCGCCCTCGATCGCGGCCAGCCCGCGCCGCAGCTCGGCGACGCGATCGCGGATCCGCCGACGGTCGAGCTCGAGCGAGCTCTCGCCCGCGCCCTTGCCGCCGACGCCGCCCCGCACACGGTCGCCGCCGCCGCCCGACTCGCGCAGCCGCGGCGCCAGGTACGCCAGGCGCGCGATCTCGACCTGGAGCCGGGCCTCGCGGGTCTTGGCGTGCCGGTGGAAGATCGAGAGGATCACCGAGGTCCGATCCATGACCTCGGCGTCAGTGGCGCGCTCGAGGTTGCGCTGCTGCGTCGGCGTGAGGTCGTGATCGACCAGCACCACGTCGCAGCGCACGCCGGCCGGCCCGCCGCTCGACGGGTCGCCGTCCTCGTCGTCACCGGCCGCGTCGTCGTCGTCCGCGCCCTCGTCGATCTCCTCGTCCTCGTCCTCGTCCTCGGCGTCGCGGTCGAGCTTCTTCTTGCCCGGCTTCTGGTACGCCGCGACCTCGCCGCTGCCGCCGGTCCACGCCGCGAGCTCGCGCAGCTTGCCCTCGCCCAGCACCAGCCCCGGCGCCAGCCGGCCCCGGCGCTGGGTCACCATGCCCACGACCTCGAGGCCGAGCGTGGTCGCCAGGCGACGGAGCTCGGCGATCGATGACGCGAACGTCGCTTCGTCGGCGTCGGGCAGCTGCACCGCCGTCAGCACGGCACGGACACGATCAGGGGTCGGCTCGGACAAGGCGGTGCAATCTGCCCGACACACCGCCCCTCCGCAAGGGTGACGACGGTCCCCCGCGCCTGGGCCCTCTGGGCCGGTCGCCTGGGGCGCGCTGGCCCGCACTGGGCGCGGTCGCCCTCGGCACGCACGCCTGGGGACCTCGCGCCCCGCGCGATCACCAGCCCCGCTGACCGCCACGCGTCGCGCGCGACCGCCGCGCGCCGCCGCCTCAGTGCAGATCGAGCACGAGGTCGTGGAACTGCGCGGTCTGGGCCGGCATCGACACGGCGCCCGAGGTGCCCTTGGTGAACGGCAACACCACCGACGCGCCAGCGGCGTCCTGATCGGTCAGCTCCATGACGACCCGGTAGTTGCCGGCCGGGACCTCGCAGTGGGTGCGGTCGGTGAGGTTCCAGGTGACGTCGTGGGTGATGTGCGACGTCAACGTCGCGCCGGTGATCGCGTCGGTCACGTCGCCGCCCGAGGCGGCGTTGTAGCGGGTCAGGTAGCGCAGGCGCCGGTTGGCCCAGCGCTTGACGGTCTTCACGTACTGGCCGCTCGCGGTCTCGATCCAGATCGCGCCGATGTTCTTGGGCTGGTAGCGGCCGCCGAAGGGGGTGGTGCGCACGACGATCCGCAGGGCCGACAGCGGCGAGGTGTCGCAGCCGGCCGCGGCGTCGGGACCGCCACCACCACCGCCGTCGCGCGGGACCACGGTGCCGCCGTCGTCGAACAGATCGACCGGCGCCGCCAGCGCGTCCTGGAGGTCGTCGCGCCCGACGCCCGGCTCATAACAGCCAGCGAATGCCAGGGCGGCCGCGATTGACAACGCTGCGCGCAGGGGGAACATGCGCGCGTGGCTCGCAGTACCGCCGCGCTCGTGTTCGCCTTGCTGATCGTCGATGGCTGCGCCGCGGCCCGCGAGCGCGAGGTCCGCGCGGCGTCGACCGTCTACGTCCGCACCGACACCGACGACACCACCGTCGTGTCGCCGACCGTCAACGTCTCGGGTCAGGCCACCGACAAGGTCGCGCTCGCGGCGGGCTACACCGTCGACGCCTGGACCGGCGCTTCGGTCGACGTCGTGACCGCGGCGACGGCCGCGATCCACGAGCGTCGTCAGGAGGGACAGGTCGGCCTGACCTACGACAACGGCACCACCCGGATGAACAGTCGGTATCGCGTCTCGTACGAGCACGACTATGAGTCGCACGGCTTGGTGCTGGGCGCTAGCCGGGACTTCGCCCGTCACAACACCACGGTGTCGGCCAACCTCATGGGCAGCCGCGACCTGGCCGGGCGATCCGGCGACCCCGGATTCGCCGAGCTGATGATCAGCGGCGGTGGCCGCCTCGGCCTGAGCCAGGTCATCGACGCCAGGACCGTGATCGATGTCGCGTGGGAGACCATGGTCCTGTCGGGCTACCAGGCCAGCCCGTACCGGTGGGTCGCCGTCGGCGGGCTCGGCACCTGCGCCAGCGACGCGCCGTTCTGCGTGCCCGAGCAGGTGCCCGAGCTGCGGGTCCGCAACGCAGCCCGGCGCGGCTGCGCCACGCGCTCGGCGAGCGCGCGTCGATCGGCCTCGACTACCGCTACTACCTGGACTCGTGGGGGATCCGGTCGCACACCGTCGAGCCGAGCCTGTCGTGGGTGCCGTCGGACGCGACCACGCTGACGTTGCACTACCGCTACTATGCGCAGGGCGAGGCCACGTTCTACCGGCCGCGCTACTTCGACTTCGCCGACGGTGGCGGCTACCTGACCCGCGACCGCAAGCTCTCAGCGTTCCTCGCACATGAGGTCGGCGCCGCGCTCGGCGCACGTGGGAGTTCGACGACGGCGAGCGCCACGTCGACCTCGGCCTGCGCGCCAGCCTGTCGCGCATCGAGTACCTGGCCTACGTCGGGCTCGAGTCGGTCGACGCCCTCGAGGTGACCACCATGTTCGGACTCGACTTCTGATGCGGCCCGTCGACGATCGCCCGACGACTCTGAATCTGAGCTTGTCAGTTTTTCGGTCGCGCACCGGTCCACGCGCCGGGAGTCTCGCGTCTCGGAGGGGAGGCTCGTCGGGCTTGCCCCGACGAGGGGAGGCCTGGCGACAGGCCTCCCTGGAAACTCAGCGCTTGTCACCTTTTCGGTCGCGCACCGGTCTGCGCGCCGGAGTCTCGCGTCCCTGGGTGGGGGCCCTATTCTACGGGGGCCTGGCCTCTCGCCTGGTTCGGGTGATTCTAGGCGGTTGGGTTCCGTTCGGGCCGTTCGATGCCGCCCCGTTCCGGCTGGAGTGGCCGCAGGCTGGCAGCACGGATCGAGCGGGTGGACGAGCTCCCCCACGCGCCGAAATCATGCGGCCGTCGGCTGGGGTTCGCGAAGGGCCTGAGCGAGCGTGTCGGCGCATTGGCCACGCCGTAATGTCCGCGAGGTCGAGGCCGAGGGTGCGTACGCGAACTGGGCCGACGGTGATGCTGCGTGGCGGGACGGGGCGCGGGTACAGCAGCCAGGCGTTGGGGCATCCGAGCGCGGTGGCGTAGAACACCACCTGCTGGAGGTCGTCGGGCGCGGGCCGGTCGTGATCCTTGTACTTGGTGTCGATGACCGCTACTGGGCGCCCGGTGGCGCGGTCACGAACGACGATGTCAACCGGGTAGCTGAGGTCGACGTCCAGGCTGATGCGATGCTGCGCGTCGACTGACCACGCGGGCAGCGCCATCGCGAGCCAGCGGGCCACGAAGCGCTCGAACAACCGCGGCATGTCGACGGTGAACGGGATGGTCTCGAGCGGCCCTGCCTCCGTGGCAGCGCCGCACGCGTCGAGCACGGCCCGGCACAGCGCGTGGATCGGCCGGTAGTCGGCGTTCAGCCGATGGTAGAAGCGGCCGACGCACGCCGACGGCGCGAACGGGGCCAGCGTGATGGCGGCGCTGAGCGTGCGGTGCTGCTCGCGCAAGGACCGCCGGACGTCGGCGCGCCCGAGCGCGACGCGCCGCACCCGGTCCAGCGTCCACAGGAGCAGCCGGTTGTCATCGAGGTCGTCGGTCAGCTCCTCGAAGTCGCACACCAAGCCGACGCTGCCCCGCAACGACCGCGCGATGGTCTCGCGGGGCGCCACCCGACCGCGCGCGACCTGCAGCTCATCCCGCTCGTCCACGTACGCGCGGTACAGGCCCTGGCGGAGTCGCGTCCCGACCCGGTAGCAGAGCAGGCTGACCAGCACCTCGAAGAGCCCCTCGATCGTCGTCGCTGTGTCCAACCCGCCGTGCCAGCGCAGGCTCTCGAGATCGTACGCCCGCTCGATCAGCGCCAGGATGCTGGTGATCGGCACCTTGGGCGCGATGCGCAGCGCCATCGCGCTGTCACCGCCGAGCGGCAGGAACCCCACCAGCCCGGTCGACCGCAGGCGCCAAGGGGTACCGCTGAGCGGATCCGGTGGCGCCACCTCGAACTGCCGGGCGTGGCGCGCACGCACCGCTGCGACGATCGACGTGGCATCCGGACCGACGAGCGGGGTCCACTGCCACTCGTCGAGCGCCAGGACGTTCATGGCGGCGGTGCCCACTCGGCGAGCGCGCCCTTCGCGACCTTGTCCCAGGCGTACTTCGCCGCGGTGTCCCGCGCATCGAAGAAGAACTCCTCGAGGTACGGCTCGATCTCGCACCGCCAGATGTCCTCCAGCCGATCGGACAGGTCGTCCTTCATGAAGTAGGAGATGCCGAGCTCGCAGTTCGGGTCGTCGATGTCCTTGTTGATCGCGGTGAGCACATCGATCAGGGCGTCGATCGGCTCCGACCAGCGCTTCGCGGCGAAGGCCCTCAGCACGTCGAAGTTCGGCTGCAACCGCAAGAACGAGAAGCGCCGCCGCAGCGCGTGATCGAGGCGCGCGATCGAACGGTCGGCCGTGTTCATCGTGCCGATGATGTAGAGGTTCGGCGGGACCCAGCTCGCTGCCGCCGGCCAGCGCCATCGTGCGATCGCGGTACTCGAGCAGGTACATGAGCTCGCCGAACACGCGCGGCAGATTGGCGCGGTTGATCTCGTCGATGATCAGCACCACCGGCCCTTGGCGCGGCATGGTCTGGCACAGCTGCACCAGGCGGCCGGGGACCAGCTCGTAGCTGACGGCGCCGCCCTTGGCGATCGGGCGGATGCCCTGGATGAAGTCCTCGTAGCTGTACGCGGGGTGGAACTGCACCAGGTGAACGCGGGCGTCGTCGCCCCCGACCAACCAGCGGGCCAGGCGCTCTGCCACCCAGGTCTTGCCGGTGCCGGGCGGGCCTTGGACGATGATCTGCTTCTTGTCCTGGAGGATCCGAAACCATCGGTCGGCCTCCGCCTCGGCGAAGGCGGTCTCGGCCAGGAAGTGTCCTCGCTCGTAGCGGGGCGGAGCCAGCGGCGGTAGCCCCGGGCCATCGCCGCCGATGGTGAGGGGCGGCAGCGCGACGATGTCGTCATAGGTCGACTTGTCGAGCGACACCAGGGTCCGCGCCCAGCCGGGCCGGTCGACCGTGCGCGCCGACGTGTCGAACCAGTCGACCGGCACCTCGTGGCAGTACTCGGCGCCGTCGACGAAGCGATACGGCCCCGTGACGCGCCCCAGGCCGAGCACCTCGGTCTTGCCCCGGTTCGCGACCAGGAGGGTGCCCACCGGCATACGCGCGAGGTTGAGCGACTGCCGCGCGCCGTTCATCTTGTAGTTCGGGTCCTGCTGTGCCGCGGTCGCGACGCGTCCGGCGAACTCGTCGTCGTCCACGAGCGTCAGGTCGCCGAGCAGGTCGCCGCCGATCGCCGCGACGCCGCGCTCGCGCCAGTCGTCCCACAGCTCGGCGCCCCGCCCGGGCGAGATCTTCCAGTACCCAGGCGCCGACGGGCTGCGACCGCCGGTGAAGGCGAAGCGCTTCGGGCCACCAGCCAGTGGCAGAAGTGGTCGAAGGCATCGCCGGCGCTGACGCCGAGCCTGGGATCCTGCAGCTGGGGTTGGCTGTCGACCAGGGTCCGCCACGAGCGCGCGGTCGTGACGTAGTCGGCCAGCGTGGCCTCGAGCTCGACGCCGCTGAAGTACGACACGACCCGCGTGACCTTGGCGTTCACCAGCGGTAGGTCGTCGGGCGCCAGGGCGTTCAAGATCGGCGTGAGCATGCCGACGTTGAAGCCCTTCGACAGCGGACTCGCGGTGAAGCGCGCGATCGCGTCCCGCAGATCGTGCGGCTTGGCCAGGCACTCGCGGACGAACGCGAGCACCTCGGCCGCGACCTGCGGCCAGGTCTCAGACTTGACCCACTTCGCGTTCTCGAACCAGGTCTTGAAGTCGCCCTGGATCGCGGGCGCGTGCGACACCCACGCGCCCGCGTCGCGGTGCTTGGCCGAGTCGGTGTGCGGCAGGAGCCCCAGCAGGATGGCGTCGGTGGCGTCGTCACCGCGAGCCAGGAGCGCGTCGATGCGCGCGAGGTTGGCTCGGGCGGCGGCGCGTTCGGAGGCGTACGTCTGAAGGTATGCCTGGGTCGCCGGGGAGCGTCACGAAGGTGTCGAGGTAGTCGTCGAGGAGATCCGTCAGCGTCGGCGCGTCGTCTTCGTCGTCCGCCGTCTCTTTCTGGACTCCGCGTCTTCGGGGCGTGGCCGTACACCGGGGGCCGGCAGCGGGCGACCGACAACGGCGCTCAGGTAGGCGAGCGCGCCCGGCGAATGGAAGCGCGCGCCGTGGAGGTCGGACGGGCTCGCCGCGGCGGCCTCGGTGATGATGGAGGCAAGGGCGCGGCGGATCGCGGCGCTGGCTTCGCTGACCAGATCGGGCGTGATCGTGTAGAACTCGACCGGGGCGATGGACCGGAACGGCCCAGCCGTCGTGTCGTGCACGCCCAGGCCCTCGATGATCGTTCGGTCCCCCTGCGCTAGCTCGCCGAGCCGAACCGGAAACCACACCTCCCGCCGAATCCACAGCACGAGGCACCGGCCGACCGTCACGCGCAACGAGCGCGCACCGAGCGTCAACTTCCATCGGTTGGCGCCGGCCGCGTGGGCATCCTCGATGACGCCGGCCATCAGCTCGATGGCGGCGCGGCGGGGGCCGTCCCCCGGAATCATCCATGCGAGCGCGCGCTCGGCAACTGCCGGGTCGGCGCGCATTCCATCACGGTCCGCAGCGAACTCACGCATCCGCACGGGCGGCGGCGCCTCGGTCGACGTGCTGGTGAGCGCATGCTGCTGGGCCGTCGCCAGCTCGGCCCACAGGCCGAACGCGCCGTCGCCCCGCCGGTAGAAGCGCGGCGTGCCCTTGCCGGCCGCCAGCGACGAACCGGCCGCCTGGCGCAACAGCGTGACACGCAGCGTCTGCTCTGGCGTCGCGCCGGCGGTCTCCACCAGCCCGCGCGCGGCCATCCGCTTCCACAGCTCCGGCACTGGCAGCGCCTCGCCAGCGTCACGCAGCACCAGCTCCGCCCCATCCGCGAAGGTCATGCTCATCGCCGACCAAGCTACCACGCCACGCCCAAGCGCCAGTTCGTCGGCCGCACCGTCGTGGTGTCACTCTAGCTGTGCCATCGCCGGGCCGTCGTCCGCACTGGCCTCCGCGGATGCGCCAGGACCGAGAGCGAGGTTGGCGCACATCGCCGGGCACATAGTATGGGATGTGGGCATGTCGTTCGTCGCTGCAACCTGCCACTGATCGTGGCGCACTACGCCAGGGTTCACTGACCACGGGCCCGCGCCGAGCTGGCGTCGTTCGCGGAGGAACCGAACCTTGAGGCTGCAGGTGCGACGGGCCGGGCGGGCGGAGCTATCCGGCCAGCGCCGCGATCCGCACCCATCGACA
>JADJUF010000027.1 GCA_016717005.1 Myxococcales bacterium
GATGGCCTCGCCCGGGGCCAGCGCGACCTCGGGGAAGTGGGCCCGGGCCTCGACCGCGTCGACGATGCGCAGCCCGGCCGGCGCGCACTCCTCGCGCATCGCGAGGAACGCGGCGGCGATCGCGGCGTCGACGGTGGGCAGGATGAACGCGGCCAGCAGCCGCGCCTCGGCCCGACGGTGGAGGCGCAGCGTCGCGCCGGTGATGAACCCGAGCGTGCCCTCGCTGCCGCACAGCGCGCGCGCCAGGTCGGGGCCGGTCGAGCGCCGCGGCGCGACCCGGGTGTGGATCGTGCGGCCGTCGGCCAGGACCGCCGACACGCCCGCGACCGCCTCGTCGAAGAAGCCGTGGCGCGCCGACGACTTGCCCGGGGTGCGCACGCCGATCAGCCCGCCGATCGACGAGGCCAGGATGCCGGGCGGGTAGTCGCCGATCGACAGCCCGCGCGGGGCCAGCACCTGCTCGAGCGCGAGCCCGGTGAGCCCGGCCTGCACGTCGCACAGGAGCGAGGTCTCGTCGAGCTGCACCACCTGATCGAGGCGCTCGGTGGCGATGTGCACGCGCGGGCGCTCGCCCAGCGCGCGGACCCGCGCCGCCCGGAACCCGGCGCCGACCGGCACGACCGCGGCGCCGGCGTCGGCGGCGGTGCGGATGACGTCGGCGACCTCGGCCGGCGACGCCGGCGTGACGATCCAGGCCGGCTGCCCCGGCACGGCGCGCACGTGCTCGGCCCCGACCAGCCGCGCCAGCTCGGCGGTGAGCGTCACGGCGCGCGCCCCCGCCGCGAGGTCAGCCCGAGCTTGCCGGGGTTCATGACGTCGTCGGGATCGAAGCTGTGCTTGAGCGCGGTCAGGATCGCCATGGCCTCGCGGTGCTCGCCGGCCATGAACGGCGCGCGCAAGAGCCCGACGCCGTGGTGGTGGCTGATCGTGGCGCCGACCCGGGTCGCGGCCTCGAGGCCGTCGCGCCAGATCGCGTCGTAGCGGCGCTCGCTGGCCGCGCGATCCTCGGCGTGGGCCGCGAACGTGAAGTAGATCGAGCAGCCCTCGGTGTAGGCGTGGGAGAAGTGGGCCATGACCACGGCGTGGCGGCCGATCGCGGCGCGGACCGAGTAGTAGAGGTCCAGGAGCTGGCTCCAGCGGGTCGCGACCTCCATCGTGTCGACGAACGCGCCGTCGCGGAACACCGGCGACATCTTGTAGCTGACGGCGTAGCGGCGCGCGAGCCAGGCCCGGCCCGGCTCCTCGCCCAGATCGCGGGCGCCGGCGCGCTCGAGCTCGGCGAACGTCAGCGCGGCCTCGACCTCGGTGCGCAGGCGCGCGCCCTCGAGCCCGATGATCAGCTTGCAGCCCTTGCGCGCGATCTTCTCGGCGACCGCGCCGACGACGCTGTTGATCAGGCGCGGGCGATCGAGCAGCGCGGTGAAGGCGTCGCCGCGCAGGCCGTCCTTCTTGCGCCGGGCCAGGCGCATCAGCCGCTCGAGCGGGCCGTCGTCGTCGGTCGGCCGCGGCGGCGGCGGCAGCGGCGGCAGCGAGCCCTCGCCCGGCAGCGGCGCCGGCGCGTGGGTGTGCGCGAAGTCGGCGGCGGCCTGATCGTGGTGGTGGCCGCTGAAGCTGTTCACGAACGTGTCGAGCTCGTCGTACAGGCGGACGACCGACGGGCGCAGCCCGCGCTGCAGCACCCGCCGCAGCGCCTCGACCCCGGCGGCGACGTTGTCGACCTCGAACCCGCGGAACACGCGCAGCTGCGGCGCCGACGCCAGCCGCAGCCGGGCCGAGGTGATGATCCCGAGCGTGCCCTCGCTGCCGAGCACGAGCTGGGTCCAGTCGGGGCCGCCGAGCGCGCGGCGTGGGCCGTCGGTGTCGACCACCTCGCCGGTGCCGGTGACCATGGTCAGGCCCGCGACCCGATCCTCGACCTTGCCGTACTTGGTCGAGAGCTGGCCGGCGGCGCGGGTGGCCAGCCAGCCGCCCACGGTCGAGCAGTAGATCGACGACGGGAAGTTGCCGAACGTGTAGCCGCGCCGGGCCAGCTCGCGCTCGAACCGCTCGCCCGACAGCCCGGCCTCGACGTCGCAGACGTGGTCGGTGCCGCGGATCCCGCGCAGCGCGGCCATGCGCTTGGTGTCGACGGTGATCCCGCCGAACACCGGCACGACGCCGCCGCACACGCCCGAGCCGCCGCCGTAGGGGATGATCGGCACGCCCAGGGCGCGGGCGGCCCGGACGATCGCCGCGACCTCGCGCACGGTCTCGGGCCACACCACCGCGGTCGGCAGCGACGCCGGCGGCGCGCCGGCGCGGCGGGCCAGCAGCAGCCGTGGCCACATGTCGCGCGCGTAGGTGTCGAGGTCGCCCGGGCGCAACGACACGCGGCGCGGCCCGACGATGGCTTCGAGCTCGCGGCGGACGCGGTCGGCGTCGGCGACCATGGCGCGACGTTACGGGGGGCGGCCCGACCGTGCAAGGGCGCGCGGGGCTTGCGTCACGCCGGCCGGCGATCGAAGGTCGCGCCATGACCAGCGCCGACCGCTTCGCCGCCGAACGCATCCACCGGATCGCCGTGATCGGCGCCGGCACCATGGGCCACGGGATCGCGCACGTCGCCGCGCTGGCCGGCCACGAGGTGCGGCTCTACGACGTGACCGCGGCGGCGGCCGAGGCCGGGCGCGCCAAGGTGGTGGCCAACCTCGGCAAGGGCGTGGCGCTGGGCAAGCTGACCGGCGAGGCCCAGGACGCGGCGCTGGGGCGCCTGACCGCGACCGGCGACCTCGCCGCGGCCGCGGCCGAGGTCGACCTGGTCATCGAGGCGGTGCCCGAGCAGCTCGAGCTCAAGCAGCGGTTGTTCCGCGAGCTCGATCAGGCCGCGCCGGCGCACGCGCTCCTGGCCTCGAACACCTCGTCGCTGTCGCTGGCGGGGATCGCCGGCGCGGTCGCCGATCCCGCCCGCGTGGTGGGCATGCACTTCTTCAACCCGGTCCACCTGATGAAGCTGGTCGAGGTCGTGCGCCACGCCGGCACCGACGCCAGCGCGGTCGCGACCGCCGTGGCGCTGGCCGAGCGCTGGGGCAAGACCCCGATCACCGTCAAGGACAGCCCCGGGTTCGCGTCGAGCCGGCTCGGCATCGCGCTGGGCATGGAGGCGATCCGCATGGTCGAGGAGGGCGTCGCCACGGTCGAGGACGTCGACACCGCGATGAAGCTGGGCTACGGCCACCCGATGGGGCCGCTCGAGCTGACCGATCTGGTCGGGCTCGACGTGCGGCTCGGCATCGCCGAGTACCTGGCGGACGCGCTCGGCGTCAGCTTCGAGCCGCCCGAGCTGCTGCGGCGCATGGTCGCCGCGGGCACGCTCGGCAAGAAGTCCGGCCAGGGCTTCTACCGCTGGGTCGACGGCAAGCGCGCCTGAGGGCCGCGCTCGGTCAGCCGATCCGGCGCGCCTCAGCCGGACGCGGCCGATCAGCCGGCCCGGTCAGACGCGGTTGCGATCGCGGCGGGGCGCGTGGCGCCGCTCGGGCCGACCGTGCTTGCGATCGCGCGCGCCGGGGCGCCCGTGCGCGGGGTCGTGGCGATCGATCTTCTGGTCCTGGGCCGCGGGCGTGAGCGACCACGCGGCCAGGCGCGCGGCCATCGGATCGGTGCGCTGCAGCAGCGCGACCTGCATCGCCACGTTGGGATCGACCGCGCGGCCGTCGAGGCGGACCTCGAAGTGCAGGTGCGGGCCGGTGGCGCGGCCGGTCGAGCCGACCCGCCCGATGCGGGTGTTGCCGGCGACCGCGAGGCCGACCTTGACGTCGATCGACGACAGGTGGGCGTAGCGCGTGACGACGCCGCCGCCGTGATCGAGGAAGATGACCTTGCCGTAGCCGCCCTTGACGCCGGCGAACGCGACGACGCCGGTGCCGGCGGCGTAGACCGGCGTGCCGCGATCGGCGCGGAAGTCGGTGCCCTTGTGGAACTTGACGTAGCGGAGGATCGGATGGCGACGCCAGCCGAAGCCGGAGTTCTCGGCGCCGGGCACGGGCGAGGTGGCGAGGATCGTCAGGTCGGGGATCGCGGGCGCCGGCAGGAGCGCCAGGACCGCCGGGGCGCGATCGGTGATCGCGGCGAGGGCGTCGCGGGTGCGCACCACCAGCTCGAGCGGCAGCTGCGCGAGGGTGACGGTCCACGCGGCGCGGGTCGGCGGCAGCGTCATCCAGGCGGCGAGCTGCGCGGTCACGCGATCGACCGAGGCGACGACGTCGGCGGGCGCGGCGGCCGCCCCGTCCGGGACCGCGCGGGCCGGCGCCGCGGTGGTGGCGAGGGCCACACCGAGGGTCACGGCGCTGAGCGTGCGGACGGAGACCATCGACCGACGAGTCTTCGCCGCGGCGATGTAGGTGATCAACCCGAGGTGGCCGAAATCGACGGCGCCGATGTAGGCGGATCGGGGTTGCGTCGCGGCGATGGCTGGCCACAATGCCGCGATGTCGCTGGCTCGCCGGGTGTTGACGATCGCGCTCGCGCTGGCGGCGGCGGCGGGCTTCGCGATGTCGGTCGAGGGCGGGCGCTGGTGGAGCCTGGGCCCCGACATCCACGTCGGCCCGATCTCGACCGAGCGCTGCTTCGGCGGCGACTGTCAGTTCAGCACGCTCGCGTGGACCGGCGGCTCGGGCGCCTGGGAGCGCGTCGGCATCGCGACCTACGCCGGCGGGCTGTGCGCGGCGCTGGTGTGCCTGGCGCTCGCCGGGTCGCTCGCGGCCCGACGGCCGGGTCGCCTGGCGGCGGCGGTGACCGCGATCGCCACGATCACGGCCGGGGCGGCCGCGGCCGGGTTCTACCTGCTGCGCCCCGACATCCCGGGCGGGACCACCGGCCGTGGGGCGCTCTTGTTCGCGGGCGCGGTGGCGGCGGCGGCGGCGGCGGCGGTGGCGACGTTGACCGTGAAGCGCGCCGACCCGTCCGCGCTCACGTCGTGACGTCCTCGACCGCGCCGAGCTGCGCGGCCAGCGCGCGGTACCAGGCGGTCGCCCGCGCGGCGCGCCCGGGCAGCGCGGTCGAGCCCCACACGATCGACAGGGTCACGCGGGTGCCGGCGTGGGTCTTCGTGCGCTGCGCGTCCTTGACCGGCGTGCCGCACGGGCCGTCGACGTCGTGCAGCGCCAGCAGGCCCGACGCGTCGATGGTCTGGCCCGACGGGTTGAACACGTAGGTCGTGGCCGGCCGGCACACCGCGATCGCCCACGGGCCGCGGCCGAGGTCGACGTCGACCACGCTGATCGGCAGGCCGGTCCACAGCGACACGTGGTTGCACGCGTCGACGACCGGGTTGACCTGCGGGAACCGGCCCTCGGCCTGGGCCGCGATCAGGTACTCCGACGCGGGCTTGCCGCGGCCCGCGGGCTTGTAGCCGCCGTGGCGCAGGAGCGCGCGCACCGCCGCGCGGACGTCGTCGTCGACGCGCCAGCCGTCGGGGGCGGCCAGCGTCGGCGCGGCCACGTCGGCGAGGGCGGCGGGCAGGCGGGTCACGGGAACGGGAACGGGAACGGGAACGGGAACGGGAACGGGAACGGGAACGGGAACGGGAACGGGAACGGGAACGGGAACGGGAACGGGAACGGGAACAGGAACAGGAACAATCGGACGGGATCGGGATCGGGATCGGAATCGGAATCGGGATCGGGATCGGGGTCGGGAACGGGAACGGAATCGGGATCCGGATCGGGATCCGCGATCGTGCCGGCGCGCTACCGGCGGCGGCGCAGGTAGTAGTGGACGCCGTGCTGCGGGTGGGCCAGCCGGATCGCGATCGCGTCCTTGCCGGCGGTGGCGACCTCGGCGCGGAAGCGGCCGCTGCCGTCGCGGCTGGCCGGCTTGCCGTCGACGGCGACGCTCCAGCCCTCGGCGGTCACGCCGGCGACGGTCAGCGGATCGGGCCACGCGGCGTGGGGCGGCGGCGTCGTGATCTGCGCGGTCGGCGCGGCGTTGTCGAAGTCGATCGTGAGCGTCGTCGGCGGCGACGTCCGGGTTCCGGACACGACGTAGAACGTGTAGCTGCCCTCGGGCAGGCTGCCGGGCGCGAGCACGTGGGCGCCACCGGTGGCGGTGAAGGTCTGGGCCGGGCCCTTGGCCGGCTGCACCTTGAGCGTCGACGCGCCCTTGACCTCGCGCCAGCGGATCGTGATCTGCGGGATGCGGTTCTGGTAGCTGACCATGTACTTGCGGCCGTCGGCCTCGATGTCGTTGGTCGGCGCGGTCCGCACCACCGGCGCCGCGCCGGTGTCGCCGGCGACGCGCACCGAGCCGGCCTTGCTGGCGCCGCTGTCGCAGCGGACCTTGTAGCGGGTGGCGCCGGCGCCAGCGAAGAAGCCCGCGCCGGTGGCGCCGCCCATGCGCCGGGGCGCCGCGAACGAGCCCCGGGCGTCGGCCAGCTCGACCACGCCGGGGCCGCCGCACAGCGCCGCGAAGTCGATCCGGACCGCGACCTTCTTGCTGGGGTCGTGGATGACCGCGCCCTCGCCGGGCGCGACCTCGACGTCGAAGCGGGTCGGCACCGGGTCGCGGACCGAGGCCTCGCCGGTGCGCGCGTGCACGCCGGTCTCGCCCGGGCGCGCGCTGGCGTCGCTGACGTCGCCGTCGATCGCCACGTCGCCGCGCTCGATCCGCGCCAGGGTCTCGGCGCGCCCGATCGAGATCGCGGCGGCGCCGCCGGCGGGCACGACGATCGCGCCGCCGGGCACGGCGACCGCGACCTCGGCGTCGCGCGCGCGCACGGTCGTCGTGCCGGTGACGCCGCTGGCGATCGGGCCGCCGGGCGCGCCGATCGTCAGCTCGGCCGGGCCGACCGCGGTGGCGACGTCGTTGCCGCGCGCCAGCTCGAGGGTCGCGCCCTTGGGCAGCTTGATCGTGTCGCCGGCGGCGACCTGGGCGACGCCGGCGGGCACCGGCCGCGGCGCCGCGGCGCCGGTGCGCGCGGTCACGCCCTTGCCGCGCACGGTGGCCGTGAGATCGGTGGCCGCGACCGGCGGCGGTGGCGGCGGCGGCGGCGGGTCCGCGGGCGCCGGGCCGAGCTGCTCGATCACCGCGCCGCCGATCGCGACGACGAGCTGGCCGCCGGCCTCGAGCGTGACCGGGCCGTCGTCGCGCTGGATCACCGCGCGGCCGATCGAGACCTCGAACCGGATCGTGCCGTCGGCGCTGACCGCGCGCAGCGTGCCGCCGGCCTCGATGACCGCGACGCCGGCCTCGGTGATGATCGTGATCGGCTGGCCCTCGGCCGCGGCCTCGCCGCGCTCGAGCCGGGTGCCGGCCGCGACGAACCGGACCATGCTGTCGGCGCCGAGCCGCACGATCGGCCCGCCGCGGAGCTGCAGCCGGGCCCAGGCGCTGGCGCCGGTGCGGACCGCGTCGCCGAGGACGAACGGCTGGCCCAGCGGCGCCGCGGCGTCGGCGCCGCCGTGCTCGCGGGTGACCGCGCCCTGGCCCTCGGCCAGCGTGGCCACCGGGGCCGCGCGCTGGCTCTTGCACGCGACCACCGCGACCACCGCGACCACCGCGACCACCGCGAGCGCGCCGGCGAGCAACGCCGCGCCGGGCCGGATCATCGCCGGCCCTTCACCAGCTCGATGTTGAGGATCGGCACGCCGCCCTCGACCACGACCGCGGTCTTCTTCTGGCTGCGGTACCCGGGCAGGGTCACCGTGACCGTGTACGTGCCGGGCGGCACGTCGACCGCGAACGAGCCGTCGGCGGCCGAGGTGACGTCGAGCCCGATCGGCTCGATGCGGACCTTCGCCGCCAGGCCCTTGCCGCCGAAGTCGCGGACCAGCCCGCGGATCTGCGAGTTGGGCTTGATCCGCACCAGCACCAGCTCGACCGTGGCGCCGACGCCGCCGACGATCGTCACGGTGGCCTGGGCCGGCTCGTAGCCGCCGCGTTCGGCGGCGATCTCGACCGCGCCGACGCCGAGGTCGGGCGCGGCGAACGTGCCGTCGTCGCCGGTGAGCAGCGTGGCGCCGCCGATCGTGATCGTCGTGTCGGGCAGCGGCGCGCCGCTGTCGTCGAGGACCCGGCCGGTCAGCGGCCCGGTGGTCGGGAGCGGCGGCGGCGGCGGCGGCTCGTCGATCGGCGGCGGCGGCGGCGGCGGCGCGATCACCGTGGGCCGCGGCGGCGCCGGGCGCCAGGCCAGGCCGATCGCGATGGCCACCCGCGGCTCGACGTCGACGAGCTGGTCGGGCGCGAGCGCCATCAGGTCGGGGCGCTGGCTCAGCCCGAGCTCGACCAGGCCCTCGAGGGTCAGCGAGCGATCGAGCGCGCGGCGCACGCCGACGCCGGCCCGCAGCGGGCTCGCGAGCGTCGCCGGCGCGCCGTCGCCGATCAGCACCTCGCCCGAGAGCTCGCCGAACCACTGCCAGGCCGCGGCCCGGTGGTTGACGCCGAGCCCGATCAGGGCGGCGTTGGCGTCGGACAGCCCGAGGCCCAGGCGATCGGACGCGGACAGCGTCGCGGCGTCGACCGACTCGGTCGAGTTGTCGTAGCGGAAGCCGGCGGTCGCGGTGATGGCGGTGGCGCCGACCGTGCGGGTGTAGACCACGCTGGCGTCGACGGTCGCGGCCGCGGGCTCGACCGACGGGGCGTCGGCGCCCGGCAGCCACACGCCCAGGCGCAGGGCGAGCGCGTCGCCAGCGCCGAGCGCGCCGCCGACGGTGACGCCGAGGCGCGGATCGCCGATCAGGCCGTCGTCGTTGACGCCGCCGGTGTGGAGATCGTAGCGGCCGGCCAGGCGGCCGGTCAGCTCGAGCCACGGCAGCGCGCGGACCGCGACGACGACGTCGCCGCTGGCGCGGTGGTGGCGATCGTCCTGCGCGAGCACGTCGCCGGTGAAGCCGTAGCCCGAGGCCAGCGCCGCCGACAACGTCGGGCCGGGCCCGATCGCGCGCACGCGCCCGAGCGCGGGGATCCCGTCGTCAGCGGCCGCGGGCGCGATGACCGCGGCGGTGGCGAGCAGGATGGACAGCGCGATCGAGCGTGGGGACATGGGGCCTCTGGCTACGGATGTTGCTTGACGGCGACCGCGATGCGAAACGCGGTCGGCGCCGCCTGGGCCGGGAACTTCGTGGCGCGCCCGACGCTGGCGACGCACGCGCCGAGCGGGGTGGCCGCCACGGCCGCCGGCATCACGTCGACCTTGGTCGGCGTGCCGCGCGCGTCGATCTCGAACCGGAGCACGATCTGCGCCGGCGCGGTGTCGGGGGTCGCGTGCCGCTGGACGCACGCGGACACCTCGCCCTGGCGGCGCTCGAACGCCGCCGACAGCGGATCGCCAGCGGCCGGGGGCGGGCGGCTGGGCGGCCGGGCCCGGACCGCCGCGTCGGGCGCGGGCGCCGCTGGCCCGGCGTCGACCTCGACGACCGGCGGCGCGACCGCGGGGCCGCCGTCGAGGAGCTCGACGCTGGCGGTGCCGCGCTCGGTCACCATCGTCACCGGGGCCGCGCCCGCGTCGTCGCCGCGGCGGCTCAGGGCGTAGGCGACGGCGGCCCCGGCCACGAGCACGGTGACCGAGGCGACGATCCACGGGGTGCGGGCGGCGCGCGTCGGCGGCGCCGGCGTCGCCATCGGCGTCGCGTCGGTGGTGGGCGCCGGCGCCAGCGGCGCGCGCACGAACCCCGGCGGCGTGGACGTCGGCACGTCCGAGGACCTGGTCAGGATCGAGGTGCTGGCGGAGGGAGACGGCGTCGCGGTCGACGCCCGGCCGTCGCTGGACTCGGGCCGATCGCGCCACGGCTCGGGCCGCGCGCCCATGGTCTCGGTGAAGAACTCGGCCAGCCGCGACGGCGCCAGCGTGTGGCCGTGGGCGTGGGCGTAGGCCTCGAGCGCCTCGGCCAGATCGCGGGCGGTGGCGTAGCGCTGGGCCCGGTCGAAGTGCATCGCGCGCTTGACGATCTCCTCGAGCGCGGGCGGGTACTCGGGATCGAGCTGGGTGGGCCAGGTCACCGAGCCCGACATCACCGCCCAGATGATCGCGGCGTCGTTGTCGGCGGTGAAGGCCCGGCGCTGGGTGGTCAGCTCGTAGAGCAGGACGCCGAGCGCGTAGACGTCGACGCGGCGGTCGAGCGCCTCGGCCCGGCACTGCTCGGGCGCCATGTAGGCGATCTTGCCCTTGGTCACGCCGGCCGCGGTCGCGTCCTCGCGCTGCGTGGCCTTGGCGATGCCGAAGTCGACCAGCTTGACCGCGCCGGCGTAGGTGATGACGACGTTCGACGGCGAGACGTCGCGGTGGACCAGGCCCAGCGGCTGGCCGTCGTCGCCGACCAGCTCGTGGGCGAAGTGGCAGCCGGTGGCGGCGCCGACGACGATCGTCAGGGCGTGGGCCACGGGCATGCGCGCGCGCTTGTGCGCGAGCTCGCGGAGCAGCGCCCGGCAGTCGTCGCCGTGCAGGTACTCCATCGCGTAGTAGTAGAGGCCGCCCTCCTCGCCGAAATCGTAGACGTGCGAGATGTTCGGGTGATCGAGCGTGGCGGCGTAGCGGGCCTCGTTCAGGAACATCCGGACGAACTCGGCGTCCTTGGCGTAGCTGGGCAGGATCCGCTTGAGCACGACGTGCTTGGCGAAGCCGGCCAGGCCGGTCATGCGCGCGAGGTAGATCTCGGCCATCCCGCCGATCGCGAGCCGTCGGACGATCTCGTAGCGTCCGACGCGGGTGCCTGCCGCCAGGGCGTCGTCCATGTCCGGGGCCGAGGATACCGCGGCTGGCGTCGGCGTGCGTGGCCGAGGCGCGATCCTCGATCGACTTGTTCACGCGCGGGCCCTAAGGTGCGCGCATGTACCATCACATGTTCGGCCAGCAGCGGAAGCAGCTGGCGCAGCTCGGCTCGTGGCTCGATCGCGCGACCGCCCACGCCGAGGCCAAGAAGTTCGACCCCGACCTGTTCCTCGGCTTCCGGCTGGCGCCCGATCAGTTCCCGTTCGCGCGCCAGGTCCAGGTCGCGTGCGACACCGCCAAGCTCGGGGCCTCGCGCCTGACCGGCAAGCCGGCGCCGACCCACGCCGACGACGAGCGCACGATCGCCGACCTGCGCGCCCGGATCGACGGGGTGGTCGCGTACCTCGGGACGTTCACGCCGGCGGACTTCGCCGACACCGCCGACCGCGTCATCACCCAGCCTCGCTGGGAGGGCAAGGTCATGTCGGGCGCCGACTACTTCGTCGAGCACGTCGTGCCGAACTTCAACTTTCACCTGACCACCGCCTACGCGATCCTGCGCCACAACGGCGTGGCGGTCGGCAAGCGCGACTACCTGGGCGCGCTGAGCCAGCGGCAGCCGTGACCGGCGCGCGTCGGGCGCGCCGGGCGTTGCCGACGCCGGGGGCGGACGTGGTACCGATCGAGGGGTGACCGAGCCGGACGCGATCGGGCCACGGATCGGCGACGCGGTGCCGTTCACGGGCATCCAGCCGGGCGGCGGCGTGTGCATCGACCTCGAGGCGCGGTGGCGGCGGCTGCGCCGGGCGATGTTGACGCGGCTGCGCCCGGGCTACGTGCGGCGCGCGGCCGCGGCCCGCGTCGGCGCGTGCCCGGCCTGCGTCCACCAGCCGATCGATCCGCGCGACCTCAAGCTGGTGCGGCCGCAGTGCGGTCAGCGCTGGCCCGACGACGAGGCGTTCTGGCGACCGCGCCTGGGCCTGGCCCGGGCCGGCCTGGCCGAGGTGGTCGTGACCGTCGCCGCGTGCGCCGCGCTGGCCGCGGCCGTGGTGATCGCGGCGCGGTCGACGGGCGCGTGGCCGGTGTGGCTGGGGCTGGCGCCGGTCGCCGCGGCGCTGGCGTTCGGGCTGCACTTCTTCCGCGATCCCGAGCGGGCGGTGCCGGCGGCGCCCGACGCGCTGCTCGCGCCCAGCGACGGGGTCGTGACCCAGGTCCACACCGTCGACGATCCCGACTTCCCCGGCGGGCGCGCGGTGCGCGTGAGCGTGTACCTGTCGCCCTACGACGTGCACCTCAACCGGGCGCCGCGGGCGGCGCGGGTGATCGCGATCCGCTACTTCCCGGGCCGGTTCCGCAACGCGCGGCACCGCGACTGCGCGCGCGTCAACGAGCAGCTCTGGGTCGATCTCGAGGAGCCCGGCGGCCGGATCGTGCGGGTCAAGCAGATCTCGGGCGCGCTGGCGCGGCGCCTGGTGTGCTGGCTGGCGGTCGGCGAGGACGTGCGCCCGGGCGTGCGCTACGGGATGATCAAGTACGGCTCGCGCGCCGACGTGCTGGTGACGCCCGGCCCCGAGGTCGAGGTCGCGGTGACCGTGGGCCAGCGCGTGGTCGCCGGCCAGACCGTGATGATGCGGTTCGGGGGCGGCGCGTGACCGTCGCGCTGTACAGCCGCAGCTACTGGGACGTGCTGGTGGCGGTGGCGCCGTCGCTGGTGGCCGGCGGGAAGGGCAAGGTCGATGCGCCGTCGACGGTGCGGGCCGGCGGCTTCGCGTGGAACGCGGCGCGGACGCTCGCGGGCTCGGTGGCCGTGCGGATCGTGACCGTGGCGCCGGCGGGGGAGGGCGCGCGCCTGGCCGCCGAGGTGCCGACCGGCGCGACGCTCGAGGTGCTCGCCGCCAGCGGCGCCGGCTGGCTGCCGATGACGGTCGTGCTCGATCCCGGCGGCCAGTGTCGGATCCTGCGCGACCCGGGCGCGGGCCTCGACGCGGCCTGGCGCGCGGCGGCGGTGAGCGCGACGACCGCGGCGGCGGCGGTGCACGTGCTCGGACGGCTGCCGGCCGGCTTCGCGGCCGACGTGGTCGCGGCGGCGCACGCGCGCGGCGCCCGGGTCGGCTGGTGCGGCGGCGCCGACGTGGCGCCGGCGCTCGAGGCCGCGCTCGATCTGGTGTGCGTCAACGCCCGCGAGGCCGCGGCGCTGATCGGCGATCCCGCGGCGTCGGTGGCGGACTGCGCGCGCGCGCTCGCGGCCCGCGCCACCGGGGCCGACGCGGTCCGGGTGGTCACCGGCGGCGGCGGCCAGCCGACGATCGCGGTCCACAAGCTCGACGGCGCGCTCGACGTCCACGCGATCGCGCCGGCGCCGATCGATCCGTCCGAGATCCGGACGTTGCTGGGCGCCGGCGACGGCTTCGCCGCCGGGTTCATGCGGACCGCGTGCCTGGACGCCGACGGGGTGCCGCGGCCGCGGCTGGCGGTGGCCGCGGGGCTCGCGGCCGGGCAGGCGGCGGCGCGGGCGGTCATGACCGGAGGCGGGGCCGGTGGCTGACGGGGCGCTGGCGCGGTTCCGGCTCGACGGCGAGGTCGCGCTGGTCACCGGCGGCGCGCGCGGGCTGGGCCGCGCGATCGCCGAGGCGCTGGCCGAGGCCGGCGCGACCGTCGCGGTGACCAGCCGCGATCGGGCCGCGGCCGAGGCCGCCGCGGGCGAGCTGGCCCGGGCCCACGGGCGCGCGGCCATCGGCGTCGCGCTCGACGTGACCGACGCCGATCAGGTCGCCGCGGTGATCGCCGAGGTCGCGGCCGCGGCCGGGCGGCTCGACGTGCTCGTCAACAACGCCGGCACCACGCGCCGCGGCGCGCTGACCGCGCTGACCGCGGCCGACTGGGACGCGGTGCTCGACACCAACCTGCGCGGCGCGTGGCTGGGCGCGCGCGCGGCCGCGCCGGCGATGCGCGCCGGCGGCGGCGGGCGCATCGTCAACGTCGCGTCGATGTTCGCCCACGTCGGCCTGCCGGCGCGCTCGCCCTACGTCGCGTCGAAGGGCGGGCTCGCGGCGCTGACCCGCGCGCTCGCGGTCGAGCTCGCGCCCGACCAGATCCGGGTCAACGCGCTGTGCCCGGGGCCGTTCCAGACCGCGATGGCCGACGCCGCGGCCCGGGCCGACCTGCTCGCGGCGATCCCGCTCGGGCGCTGGGGCCAGCCGCCGGAGCTGGGGCCCGCGGCGCTGTTCCTGGCGTCGGCGGCGTCGAGCTTCGTCACCGGCACGACCCTGACGGTCGACGGCGGCTACACCGCGCGATGACCGCGCCCGCGTGGCTCGACCGGCTGTGCGCGCAGGTGCCGGCGATGATCGCGGGCCCGCGCGCGCCGGCGCCGGATCGGCCGCGCGCGCTCGCGATCATCGGCGGCTCGGGCGCGGGCAAGACCACGCTGGTCGACGGCGTGCGCGCGGCCGCGATCGCCGGCGTGGTCGTGCCCGAGCGGCGCGTGACCCGGCCGCCGCGGCGCGGCGACCATCCGGCCGAGGCGGCGCACCGCGACGCCGCGGCGTTCGCGGCCGAGGTCGCCGCGGGCGTGCTGCGCCCGAGCTGGCAGCGCCGGCTGGGCGGACGGGTCGAGCGCTACGGCTTCGTCGCCGCGCCCGGCGCGCGCCTGCTGGTGTACTCGGGCAACGCCGCGCTGGTCGACGCCGCGGCGGCGCTGACCCCGCCCGACGCGCTGGCCGACGCGCTCGTGGTCGCGGTCGTGGCGCCGTCGGCGGTCCGCGCCGCGCGCCTGGCCGCGCGCTCGCCCGATCTCGATCCGGCCGAGCGGGCCGCGCGCCTGGCCGAGGCCGCGCCGCCGGCCCACGCGATCATCGACAACGGCGGTGACGACCCGGCGCCGGCGATCGCCGCGCTGCTGGCGCTGGTGCGCGCGGCGGTGGCGCGGTGACGCCAGGCGCGCGCCACCTGATCCTGTTCGGCTGCTCGTTCCTGGCGCTCACGATCGGCGGCGTCGCGGTGGCGCTGTGGCGCGCGCCGATCGGCTGGCACGAGCTGGCCGCGGTCGCCGAGCTGGCGCCCGCGGCGATCGCGGTGGTCGTCGCCGGCACGCTCGCGACCTACCTCGCCGACGTGGTCCGCTACCGCGCGGTCGGGCGGGCGATCGCCGTGACCGTGCCGTGGCGGGCCGCCCTCGACACCAGCGTCGCCAACTTCTTCTTCTCGTGGCTGACCCCGGGCTCGACCTTCGGCGTGCCGGCGACGATCTACATGCTGGGCCGGCGCGGCGTGCCCTGGGACGCGACCGTCGCGATCGCGTTCGCCAAGGCGTTCACCGGCGTCGCCGTGCTGGTGGTGGTCGCCCTGGCGATGGTCGCGCTCGGCCTGGGGCCGCGCTACGACGGCCGCCTGGTCGCGACCGTGGTGTTCGGGGGCGCGGTGTTCACGGCGCTGTGCGCGGCGCTGGTGCTGGCGGCGGTGCGGCCGCGCCCGGCCCAGCGCGTGGTCGCGCGGGTGTTCGGGTGGCTCGGGCGCCGGGCCCGCGGCGCCCACTGGGTCGAGGCCGCCGAGCGCGTCACCCACGACGCGGTCGATCGGCTGGCGCGCTTGCGCACCGGCGGCGCGGCGCCGCTGGCGCGCCTGGCGCTCGCGCACGTGGCGTTCTTCGGCGCGACCACCGCGGCCGGGGTCGCGCTCATGACCGCGTTCGGCGGCGCGGTCGACGTCGCGACGGTGTGCGCGGTGGTCGTCTACCTGGCGTTCACGTACCTGGCCCCGACGCCGGGCGGCGCCGGCTTCGCCGAGGCCATGGCGGTGCCGTTCTTCGGGCCGCTGGTCGCCGACGGCCAGGCGGTCGCGTTCGTGCTGTGCTTCCGCGGGCTGACGCTGTACGTGCAGATCGTGTTCGCGGCGCCGTACATGCTGATCGTCGGCGGGGTCGGCGAGATCCTGGCGCGGGCGGCGCGCCGCCGGAGCCCCGATGGGTGACGACGACGCGCTGGGGCGTGCGCGCCGCGACCGCGCCGCGATCGCCCGGCAGGTGCGGCGCCGGGTCGGCGCCGGGGCCGCGCACCGCCGCGCCGACGACGCCGCGCGGATCGACGGCTACCTCGACGAGCTGGCGCTCGGCTACCGCGGCTGGGCGCGGCGCGCGGCGACCGCGGCGCTGCGGCCGCTGCTGGGCGCGGTCTACACGCCGCCGGGCGACGCGCTCGACGCGCTCGACGCCCTCGACGATCGGCTCGAGCTGACCGGCGAGGTCGCGGCCCTGACCGCCGCGGCGCGCGCACGCGCGCTGATCCTGGCGCCGACCCACGGCGCCAACCTCGACGCGCTCGCGGTCGGCGTGGCGCTGGTGCGCCTGGGCCTGCCGCCGTGCGCGTACCCGGTCGGCGAGCACCTGTTCCGCAACCCGGTCGTCGGCGCGCTGATGCGCGCGGTCGGCGGCTTCCGGATCGAGCGTGGCCGCACCAGCCCGCGCTACCTCGCGGTCGTGACCGCGTACCTCGCGGCCCTGATCGAGCGCGGCGTGCCGCTGGTGGTGTTCCCGGGCGGCACCCGCAACCGGGCCGGTACCGTCGACGCGCGCCTGCGGCTGGGGCTGATCGCGGCGGCGACGCGGGCCGCGGCCGCGGCCGGGCGGCCGGCCGTGGTGGTGCCGTTGACGATCAACCACCAGCTCGTGCTCGAGGCCGCGCACCTGGTCGACTACCACCTGCGCGGCCGCGGCCACGAGCGCGTCGTCGGCGACGAGCTGTTCGTGCCCGGTCGGCTGACCGCGACGGCCCGGCGGCTGCGCGCGCTCGATCAGCGCACGGTGCTCGGCGTCGGCGCGCCGCTCGCGGCCGCGGGCCGGGCGACGCCGGCCGCGCTCGCGGGCGCGCTGGTGACCGCGTACCGCGCCGGCGCGGTGTTCCTGGACACCCACGTGCTCGGGCGCGCGCTCGACGAGCTGCGCGTCGCCGCGGGCGGGCCGGTCCAGCCGCAGGTCGCCGCCGGTGCGCCGCGGCGCTGGCCCCGGGCCGAGGTCGAGCGCGCGGTCGCCGCGGTCGCGGCCCTGATCGCGCGGCACCCGACCGACGGGCGGCGCTGGCGACCGCACCGCGACCCGGCGGCGATCGTCGCCGGCGCGCTGGCGGCGTGGCGGGCCGGGCACCCGGCCCCGATCGCGCAGGCCACCGGCACGTCGATCGCGCTGATCGATCCGCGCCTGGCCTGGTTCTACGGCAACCGCACCCGCCACGTCGGTGCGCCAGCGCCCGGGACCGGTTGACGGCGCCGCGCGGACGGCCGACGCTGCGGCGATGTCCTCGCCCGACTACGATCGCCACGACGCGCTCGGCCTCGCCGAGCTGGTGCGCACGCGCGCGGTGCACCCGCGCGAGCTGGTCGATCGCGCGATCGCGCGGATCGAGCGCGGCAACCCGCGCCTCAACGCCGTGATCCACACGATGTACGCCGCCGCGCGCAAGCAGGCCGACGCGGTCGACGTGACCAGCGCCGCGCCGTTCGTCGGCGTGCCGTTCCTGGCCAAGGACCTGCTGGCGACCTGGGCCGGCGAGCCGCAGGCCTCGGGCTCGCGCCTGACCGGCGCCTGGGTCGCGCCCCACGACAGCGAGCTGACCAAGCGGTTCCGCGCGTCGGGCGTGATCACCCTCGGCAAGACCAGCACGCCCGAGTTCGGGATCGTGCCGGTGACCGAGCCCGAGCGGTTCGGGCCGACCCGCAACCCGTGGAACCTCGAGCGCACGTGCGGCGGCTCGAGCGGCGGCTCGGCCGCGGCGGTCGCGGCCGGGTTCGTGCCGATGGCGTCGGGCGGCGACGGCGGCGGCTCGATCCGGATCCCGTCGTCGTGCTGCGGCCTGTTCGGGCTCAAGCCGACCCGCGGTCGCACGCCGCTGGGCCCCGACGTCGGCGAGGCCTGGCAGGGCTGCGCGATCGAGCACGTGCTCACGCGCAGCGTCCGCGACTCGGCGGCGATGCTCGACGCCACCCACGGCGAGGACGCCGGCGCCCCGTACGCGGCGCCGCCACCGGCGCGGCGCTTCCTCGAGGAGGTCGGCGCGCCGCCCGGCCGCCTCAAGATCGCGTTCACGCGCACGGCGCTGTTGCCGGCCGAGGTCGATCCGGCGTGCGTGCGCGCGGTCGAGGACGCGGCGGCGCTGCTCACCGAGCTCGGCCACGACGTGGTCGAGGATCACCCGCAGTTCGACGCCGAGCAGATGGCGGTCGACTTCCTGACGATGCTGGTGGGCGAGGTCGCGGCCGACGTCGCCGGCTGGGAGGCCACGCTCGGGCGCACGGCCCGGGTCGGCGATCTCGAGAAGGAGACCGCGGTGCTGGTGCGCATGGGCCACGCGGTGCCGGCGGTCGAGTTCGCGCTCGCGGTCCGGCGGCTGCGGATGGTGGCCCGCCACGTCGCGCCGCTGTTCGCCCGGTACGACGCGTTCTTGACGCCGACCCTGGCGCAGCCGCCGCTGGCGATCGGCGCCCTCAAGCCCAAGGCGTCCGAGGCGGTGGTGCTGCGCATGGCCCAGCGCCTGCCGATCGGCAAGCTGCTGCACAAGCTCGGCGCGCTCGATCAGATGGCCGCGCGCGCGTGGGCGTTCACGCCGTTCACCGCGGTCTGGAACGTGACCGGCCAGCCGGCGTGCAGCGTGCCGCTGCACTGGCACGAGGGCCTGCCGATCGGCGTGCAGCTGGTCGGGCGCTTCGGCGACGAGGCGACGCTCTTGCGGCTGGCGTCGCAGCTCGAGGTCGCGCGGCCGTGGGCCGACCGTCGGCCGCCGGGGGCGTGAGCGCTCAGCGGGGCTTGCCGTCGGGCGGAACCGGCGGACCGGGCGGACCCGGCGGCGCCTGCGGCGGCGCGTATGGGTGCTGGCGCGGCCAGCCCCCGGCCCAGGGATAGCCAGGGGGATACCCGTACGGCGCACGCGGCGGATAGCCCTGCGGCGGCGGATAGCCCTGCGGCGGCGGATAGCCCTGCGGCGGCGGATAGCCCTGCGGCGGATGGCCCGTCGGCGCGTAGCCCGGCTGCGGCGCGTAGCCCGGCTGCGGCGGCGGATAGCCCTGCGGCGGTGCGTAGCCCTGCGGCGGCGCAGCCGGCTGCTGGACCCCGCCGAGCTTCTTGGCGGCGTCCTCGTCATCGAGCTTGAGCGCGATGCGTGCGTAGCGCTTGACGATCCACCACGACGCGACCATCACCAGCACCGGCACGGCGAGCAGCGCGTAGGCGATGTGCTCCTTGCCGTCGAGCGTCAGCGGCTGACCGAGGAACAGCGCCGCGTCGTAGCTGCCGTGCAAGAACACCGCGAGCGCCAGGCCGCCGAGCGCGCCGAGCCCGCGCTGGTCGAACCGTCGGCGGGTCGCGCCCGAGCAGGCGATCGTGGTCCACAGCGCGTGGCCCGGCACCGCCAGCACCGCGCGCAAGATCCACGTGACGATCAGGCCCTTCAGCTCGACCTGCCCGAGCAGGTAGAAGACGTTCTCGACCAGCGCGAAGCCCAGCCCGGCCCGGGCGCCGTAGACCACCGCGTCGAGGCGCTCGTCGTAGGAGCGGCGGTCCCACGCGACGGCGTAGACCACGCACACCTTCATGGTCTCCTCGATCAGCGCGGCGACGATGAACGACGTGAACAGCGCGCCGCCGTAGCTCGACTCGGGCGGGCGGTGGTCGCCCATGGCGCCCATGAGCACGCCGTCGAAGATCAGCACCGGGATCACCGACAGGCCGCCGAACAGCGCGACCAGGCGCCGGACGCTCGCCGGCTCGGGCCGCTTGCGGTCGAGGCGGTCGAAGTACCACATCGCGAACAGCGCCGGCAGCGCCCCCGCGGCCGCGACGTAGATCGGTGGAATCCCCACCGCGGCAGTGTACGCGAATCTGTCGGGCCGCGGGTTCGCGACCGACGGCGGCGGCCGACCGCCCGCGGCGCGGCCGTCGACGGCGCGTCAGGCGTCGTCGTGCGCGGGCCAGGTCACCCGGAACGTCGAGCCGCGCCCCGGCGCGCTCTCGATGTCGATCCGCCCGTGGCCGCCATCCACGATCCGGTGCACGGTGGCCAGCCCGAGCCCGGTCCCCTGGCCCTCGGGCTTGGTCGTGAAGAACGGCTCCAGGACCCGCGCCCGCGTGGCCTCGTCCATCCCGATCCCGGTGTCGCCGACCGTGAGCACGGCGGCGCGGGCCGCGGCCGGGCCGTCGACGCTGACGCCGATCGTGATCCGGCGCTGGTCGCCGTCCCCGGCGTCGATGGCGTCGCGCGCGTTGACCAGGAGGTTCATCACGACCTGCTCGATCTCCGACGGATCCGCCAGGATGCCGGGCGCGTCGTCGTCGAGCGCGACCGCGACCGAGACGCTGCGCCCGAGCAGCGGCCGCATCATCTCGAGCGTCGCCGGGACGACCTGCTGCAGCGTCACGCGCTGGTGCGCCCGCGGCTCGCGGCGGCTGAACGCCAGCAGCTGGCGGATCAGCGCGGTGCCCTGCGCCACCGCGCCGGCCACCTGATCGAGCGACGCGCCGAGGGCGGGCGCCTGGCGCCGCATCAGCTCGACCTGCAGGGTGACGATCGTGAGCAGGTTGTTGAAGTCGTGCGCGACCCCGCCCGCGAGCTGCCCGAGCGCCTCCATCTTCTCGACCCGCCGGAGGTGCGCCTCGAGCCGCGCCCGCTCGCTGACGTCGAGGATCGCCAGGACCATCGCGTCGGCGCGATCGGGCGACGTCACCGACGCGGTGCTCACCAGCACCCGCGCGCGGGTCCCGTCGTGCCGCGCGAGCGCCAGCTCGAGCCCGGTCGCCGCGTCGGGGCCGAGCTGCGCGCCGCCGAAAAGCGTGGCCAGCTCCATCGAGGCCAGCGCCTCGACCGAGTAGCCGCTGAGCGACGCGAGCTGCTGGTTGGCCCAGACCAGCCGGTTGCCCGCGACCCGCGCGATCCCGACCGGCGCGGCCGCGAGGATGCCGCTCAGCTGGGCCTCGCTCGCGCGCAGCGAGGTCTCCGCTCGTCGGCGCAGCTCGAGCTCGGCCCGGGTCACCAGGAACAGCGAGGTGACCGACGCGGTGGCGAGCAGCTCGTACGGCATCGAGCGGAGCACCACCCAGTACGCCGACGCCAGCTCCGCGGTCGAGAGCAGGCCGACCATCGCGTTGGTCACGACCATCACCGGCAACAGGATCGCGACGTAGTAGACGACGACGATCGCGGCCCAGGCGGCCCCGACCGCCACCGGGCGCAGCTGGCGCGGGCGCAGCCACGCGTACGCGAACCACGTCGCGACCGCGCCGGCGGCGTGCATCGCGAAGGTCGAGAGGATCGAGCCGTCCGCTGGGGTCGTGTGCGCCGTGATCGCGGCGACGATCAGCAGGTACGCCCAGTGCCGGAGGTAGACCACGCTCAGCAGCACGGCGATCTCGCGGAGGTCGGCGGCGGCCCAGGTCACGCCCGGGATCTGGAAGTGGATCATCCCGCACAGCATCGACGCCAGGCCCCAGCCGACGGCCTGGAGCACCCCGAGCCCACGCAGCCGCCAGCGGTCGCGGTCGACGGCCGCCGCGCGAGCCTCCACGCCGGGACCCCGGCCCTCCCCAGTGGCCGAACGCGACATGGGCAGAAGTCTACCAAGCCTGGCGGCGGCGCCGGTCGACGCACCCCTCATCGTGGCCCAGCGGCGGATCCAAGTCGTTAGAATCATCATGGAAACCGTGCCCTCGAATATTCGTGCCGGGGTGTTCGTCTGTGAGGGGCCGGCGAGCTATACCCGCCGGCAACGCCGAGACGACCTCGGCCAGACGGCGCCAACCGCCGGGAGGATCCATGTTCAAGTCCACGCTCGCGCTCACCGTCCTTGGCACCGCGCTGGTCGCCGCCGCCGCGCCCGCCCACGCCGGCGACGGCACCGACCTCCTGAAGTTCGCGCCCGAGACCAGCCAGATGGTGCTGGTGTTCGACGTCGCCGACGCGCGCGACTCGTCGCTGCTGCAGAAGGGCATGACCAAGCTGCTCGACGCCAGCGCCGAGGCCAAGACCAAGCTCGCCGAGCTCGGCCTCGACCCGATGAAGGACATCGACACGATCATGTTCGCCGGTGGCGGCGCCAAGGATCTGTCCGACGGCGGGCCCAAGGAGATGGTGATCGTCGTCGAGGGCCGCCTGCCCAAGGACAAGCTCTCGACCTTGCCCAACGCGATCAAGACCAGCTACAGCGGCATCGACATCTACAGCCACAACGACACCGACGCGGCGTTCATCGGCGACCGCATGTTCTTCGTCAAGAAGGGCAAGATGAAGGCCGAGATCGACATCGCGCTCGGCAAGGGCAAGGGCAAGGGCAAGAACCTGGCCGCGTCCAAGAAGGGCAAGGCCCTGCGCGCCGCGATCGCCGCCACCGACACCACCGCCGACCTGTGGGCCACGATCCTGGTGCCGACCAAGAACCAGGCCGACATGAAGAAGGAAGGGATGGTCGCCAAGACCGTCGCCGCCGGCATCAACTTCACCTCGGACCTCGGCATCGCCTTCGACATCGGCACGGACGCCGACGCCTCGGCCGCCAAGGTCGTGGGCCTGGTCCAGGCGCAGCTGCCGCAGATCACCCAGGGCCTGGGCACGGTCGGCCTGTCCAAGGCGGGCAAGTCGTTCACCGTCAAGCAGGTCGGCCCGTCGGTGAAGATGGCGGTCACGCTGACCGAGGCCGAGCTGATGGCGCTGATGAACCTCGCCAAGCAGTTCGGCGCGATGGGCGGCGGCAACCCGTAAGGGTCCGCGCGCTGCGCGCACGACGCCGGGCCGCCATTGACCGGGCGCTGGCCGAGGGCCGAGGCCCGGTAGCGGGTGACAAGCCGCGGGGGCGCGGGTACGGTCGCGCCATGATCGCTCCCGCGCCGTCGTCGTCGTCGTCCTCCTCCGGGATCGTGCCGCCCACCGTCGGCCCCGAGGTGCTGCAGGTCCACGCGCCCGCCGACGGCGCGCTGCTGGGCGAGGTGCCGGTCGTCTCGGCCGCCGGCGTCACCGCCGCGGTCGGTCGGGCCCGGTCGGCGGCCGCGTCCTGGGGCGCGCTCACCTACGCCGAGCGCGAGGTCGAGCTGGTGCGCTGGCGCCGGGCGCTGGCCGACGCCGCCGACGAGCTGGCCGAGCTGATCCACCGCGAGAACGGCAAGCCCCGGCTCGACGCGCTGGTCGAGGTGATGATGGCGCTGTCGCACCTCGACCACGCGGCCAAGCGCGCGGCCAAGGCGCTGGCGCCCGAGAAGGTCGGCACCGGCATCCTCGCCAACTTCCGCGCGACCGTCACCTATCACCCGCTGGGCGTGGTCGGCGTCATCGGCCCATGGAACTACCCGATCTTCACGCCGATGGGCTCGATCGCCTACGCGCTCGCGGCCGGCAACGCGGTCGTGTTCAAGCCCAGCGAGCTGACGCCGCTGGCCGGCGTGAAGTTCGTCGAGCTGGCCGCGAAGGCGCTGTCGGTGCCCGACGTGCTGCAGATCGTCACCGGCGCGGGCGCCACCGGCGCGGCCCTGTGCAAGGCCGGGGTCGACAAGCTCGCGTTCACCGGCTCGACCGGGACCGGCAAGAAGGTGATGGCGGCGTGCGCCGAGACGCTGACGCCGGTGCTGATGGAGCTGGGCGGCAAGGATCCGATGATCGTCGCCGACGACGCCGACGTCGACGCCGCCGCCGAGGCCGCGGTGTTCGGCGCGCTGACCAACACCGGCCAGGCCTGCATCTCGATCGAGCGCATCTACGTCGCGGCCCCGATCTACGACCGCTTCGTCGACAAGGTCGTGACCGAGGTCGGCAAGGTCAAGGTCGGCGGCGACGACGGCCACGTCGGCGCGATGACCTCGGCCGCCCAGGTCGCGATCGTCCGGGCCCACCTCGAGGACGCGGCCCGCCGCGGCGCCAAGGTCCTGACCGGCGGCGCCGACGCGATCGTCGGCAACTTCATCCAGCCGACGGTGCTGACCGACGTCACCGACGAGATGCTGGTGATCACCGAGGAGACGTTCGGGCCGGTCATCCCGATCATCAAGGTCGCGACCACCGAGGAGGCGCTCCGGCGCGCCAACGCCAGCCGGTTCGGGCTGGGCTCGTCGGTGTTCGGCAAGCGCGGCCGCGAGCTGGCCGATCGCCTGAAGGCCGGCATGACCGCGGTCAACTCGGTGATGGCGTTCTCGGCGATCACGTCCTTGCCGTTCGGCGGCGTCGGCGACTCCGGCTTCGGCCGCATCCACGGCGACCAGGGCATCCGCGAGTTCGCGCGCACCAAGGCCACCGCCGAGCAGACCTTCGCGCTGCCGATGAACCTGATGTCGTTCAAGCTGCCCGCCAACACCTACGACCGCGTGCGCGGGATGATCAAGCAGCTCTACGGCGCCGGCGCCGTGGCCAAGGTCAAGGACGCCCTCGGCCGCCTGCTCTGAGCTCCAGCGGGTTGGTCGCCGAACCCTCCCCCATCGGGGGCAAGCCCCGATGAGGACCCCCACCCAGGACCACCCAGGACGCGAAACTCCCGGCGCATCGACCGGTGCTCGACCGAAAGACTTACAAGCTCTGCTCTGAGCGCCCACCCCGAACCCGCGCGAGCGCCCCATGTCGTCGAAGCCTGAGCCCACCCCCTCGTCCGTCACCCTGGCGCCGCGGCCTGCCGACGACGGCGACACCCTCGCCGCGCTGACCGCGGCCGCGGCGGCCGACGACGCCGTCGCGCGCGGCCTCGAGCGCTCGCAGACCGGGCGGGCGCTGACCTTGCGCGACGCGCTGGTCGGGCACGCCCGCGGCGACCGCGACGGCGACGTCATCGCGAGCGTGCGCGCGCTGCTCGAGGGCGCGTCGCCCGACGAGCGCAAGGCGCTCAAGAAGCTCCTGTGGGCGCCGTCCGACGACGGGCCCGGCGACACCAACCCCGACCGCGAGCTGTCGCGGCGGTGGCGCGACGGCGGCTATCCGTACAAGAACCTGATGTCGCGGAAGGCCTACGAGCAGCAGAAGTACTACCTGCAGGTCGAGCTGCTCAAGCTGCAGGCGTGGGTCAAGCAGACCGGGGAGCGGGTGGTGATCCTGTTCGAGGGCCGCGACGCCGCCGGCAAGGGCGGCGCGATCAAGCGCTTCATGGAGCACCTGAACCCGCGCGGCGCGCGCGTGGTCGCGCTCGAGAAGCCCTCGGACGCCGAGCGCGGCCAGTGGTACTTCCAGCGCTACGTCGAGCACCTGCCGACGGCCGGCGAGATCGTGCTGTTCGATCGCAGCTGGTACAACCGCGCGGGCGTCGAGCACGTCATGGGCTTCTGCAGCGACGCCGAGTACGACGAGTTCCTGCGCCAGACGCCGGAGTTCGAGCGGCAGCTGGTGCGCAGCGGCATCCGCCTGTTCAAGTTCTGGTTCTCGGTCAGCCGCGCCGAGCAGCGCCGGCGCTTCAAGGAGCGGAAGATGCACCCGCTCAAGCAGTGGAAGCTGAGCCCGATCGATCTGGCCTCGCTCGACAAGTGGCGCGAGTACACCGAGGCCAAGGAGGCCATCTTCCTGCACACCGACACCTCGGACGCGCCGTGGATGGTGATCAAGAGCGACTGCAAGAAGCGCGCGCGCCTCAACGCGCTGCGGTTCGTGCTGCAGCGGTTCCGCTACGACAACCGCGACACCGGCAACATCGGCTCGCTCGATCCGCTGATCGTCGGTCGGCCCGGTCTGGCGTCGACGTTCGATGATCAGCTGGCGATCGGCACCGATCGTCAGGACTGAGCCCGTCGGTCGCGCGCGCGTGTGCTAGACGACGACGGTGCCGTTCACGCCCGCTGTCTCCTCCGCCGCGACCACAGGTCGCCTGTTCGTGATCGCCGGGGCCGGGCTGTGCGTGGTCACCGACCCGCAGGTCGCGGTGCCGATCGGCCCGCCCGACGGCGCGCTGCACCTCGGCGACCTCGACGGCGCGGCGTGCTTCGCGCGGCTCGTCGAGGACGGCGGGCCGCCGCCCGGGACCGAGGTGATGCCGCTGCGGCAGCTGTTCGGGGTCCTGACCGACGACGAGTTCGCGGTCGCCGGCCGGGCCCTGGGCCTGACCGCGTGGGATCGCGATCACCGTCACTGCGGCCGGTGCGGCGCCGCGACCGCGCGCTCGGACCGCGAGCGCGTGCGCACCTGCGGCGCCTGCGGGCTGGCGGCGTACCCGCGGCTGTCGCCCGCGGTGATCGTGCTGGTCGAGCGCGACGGCCGGTGCCTGCTGGCCCGCAACGCCCGCACCCGGATGCCGTTCTTCTCGACGCTGGCCGGCTTCGTCGAGGTCGGCGAGACGCTCGAGGAGTGCGTCGCCCGGGAGATCCACGAGGAGGCCGGGCTCGAGCTGACCGACGTCCGCTACTTCGGCAGCCAGCCGTGGCCGTTCACCGGGTCGCTGATGGTCGGCTTCACCGCGCGCTGGGCCAGCGGCGAGATCGTCGAGGATCCGACCGAGATCGCCGACGCCGGCTGGTTCGCGCCCGACGCGCTGCCGGTGGTGCCGCCGCCGCTGTCGATCGCCCGGGCGCTGATCGATGACTTCGTGCGTCGCCACGGCGGGCGGCTGATCTCGCTCGCCGAGGGTCACCGCGCACCGGTCTCGTGGTGAGCGCCGGCGCTGCGCACGAGCCTGGGTCAGGCCAGCCCGACGTAGAGCTGCTGGACGTCGTCGTCCTCGTCGACCTCGTGCAGCCAGGCCTCGACCTCGGCCCGGGCGGCGTCATCGAGCGTGACCGGGTTCTTGGCCTTCCAGCCCAGCACCGCGGAGGTCACGGTCCAGCCGGCCGCGGTCAGCGCCTTGGTCACCGCGTCGACGTCGGCCGGCTCGGTGAAGAACCGAGTGGCGCCGTCGTCGGCGGGCTCGAGGTCCTGGGCCCCGGCCTCGATCGCGGCGACCTCGGGGTCGGCGTCGGGCGGCGGCGTCGCCTCGATCATGCCGAGGTGGCTGAAGTCCCAGCTGACCGAGCCGGTCGTGCCGAGCTGGCCCTTCTTGAAGTGGAACCGCATGTTCGGCGTCGTGCGGTTCTTGTTGTCGGTCAGGCACTCGACGATCACCGGCACCCGGTGCGGGCCGAAGCCCTCGAACACGACCGTGTCGTAGCTGACCTGCTCGTCGAGCAGGCCCGCGCCCTTCTTGATCGCGCGCTCGAGCGTGTCGCGCGGCAGCGACGCCTTCTTGGCCGCGTCGACCGCGATCCGCAGCTTGGCGTTCAAGGTCGGATCGGCGCCGCCCTTGGCGGCCATGATGATCGCCTTGGCGAGCTTGCTGAAGATCTTGCCCTTGGCCGAGGCCGACTCTTGCTTGCCCTTGTGCTTCCACTGCGCGCCCATGGCTCGTGCCTACCACGGCCGGGCGGCGGGCCGGGCCGGACGCTGGTCGATCTCGCGCCGTGGGGCCGCGCGCACCGATCGCGCCGAGCATGTACGATGGCCGGGTCGATGTGCACCGGTCGGCGCGCGCTCCTCGCGATCCTCTTGCTCGGCGCGCTGGCGGCGACGGGGTGCCACCGGCGCGAGCTGGGCGGCACGCTCGCCCGGATCGAGAAGGCGCACCAGCTCACCTACGGCGCCGACCTGCAGGGCGGCGAGCCGTACCTGTGGCTCGACGACGACGGCGCGCTGGTCGGCTTCGAGGTCGAGATCATGGACGCCGTGGCGCGGCGGCTCGGGGTCAAGGCCAAGATGCGCCACTTCAACTGGGTCAACCTGGTGCCGCTCTTGCGCCGCGGCGACTTCGACGTGGTCTGCAACGGCCTCGAGGCGGCGCCGGCGCGCGCGGCCGGCATCCTGCTGTCGCGCCCGTACTTCGTCTACGCCGAGACCCTCGCGGTCCGCACCGGCGCGCCGTACCGCGCGCTGGCCGATCTGCGCGGCAAGCGCGTCGCCACCCTCGACCAGACCTACGCGCTCGAGCTCCTGCGCGGCGCCGGGGTCGAGATCGGGCTGTACGAGGACAACCAGGTCATCTACGACGACCTCGCGCTGGGCCGGGTCGACGCGGTGCTGCTCGACAACGTCATCGCCGATCGCTACGGCTGCGATCACGCCGGCGTGACGTGCCTGCCCGACGACGTCGCCCGCGGCAGCTACGTGATCGGGATCCGCCGGCAGGACCCCGAGCTCAAGGTCGCGATCGACGGCGCGCTCGCGGCGATGGCCGCCGACGGCGAGCTCGAGCGGATCCTGCGCAAGGCCGGGCTGTGGGATCACCGCCAGACCGATCCGGCGCCGGCCGCCGCCGACGGCCCGCCGCCGCCGCGGCGCACCTTCGGCTGGGTCCAGCTGCGCCGGTTCGGCGCCGCGGCGCTGGTGACCTTGGGCCTGTCGGTCGCGGCGTTCGCGCTGGCGGTGCCGCTGGGC
The DNA here is from genome assembly GCA_016717005.1 of Myxococcales bacterium. NCBI lineage: Bacteria > Pseudomonadati > Myxococcota > Myxococcia > Myxococcales > Myxococcales bacterium. Next base: position 28,009 of record JADJUF010000027.1, read on the forward strand.
CTGCTGCTGGCGATCGGCCGGGTCTACGGCGGCCGGGTCCTCGGCGCCGCCGCCCGGGTCTACATCGAGCTGTTCCGCGGCACGCCGGTGCTGCTCCAGCTCTACGTGATCTACTTCGCGCTGGCGCCGTACTACGCGATCGGCCCGATCACCGCCGCGATCCTCACGCTCGGGCTCAACTACGGCGCCTACGAGGCCGAGGTCTACCGCGGCGCGATCCTCGCGATCCCGCGCGGCCAGGCCGAGGCCGCCAAGGCGCTGGGGCTGTCGCCGATGGACAGCCTGCGCCACGTGATCGTGCCCCAGGCGCTGCGCCTGGCGCTGCCGCCGATGACCAACGACTTCGTGTCGCTGCTCAAGGACAGCTCGCTGGTCAGCGTGATCACGGTGATCGAGCTGACCAAGCAGATGACGATCTCGGCGGCCGAGCTGCAGGGCTGGCTCGTGCCGGGCCTGGCGTGCGCGGCGCTGTACCTGGCGCTGAGCGTGCCGCTGTCGGAGCTGGCCCGGCGGCTGGAGAGGAGGCTCGCGCGTGATCAGCGTGCGCACGCTCTGTAAGCGCCACGGCGACCGCGCGATCCTGGCCGACGTGACCGCCGACGTCGCGCGCGGCGAGATCGTCGCGATCGTCGGGCCGTCGGGGGGCGGCAAGTCGACGCTCTTGCGGTGCCTCAACCACCTCGAGCCGTTCGACGCCGGCGCGATCGAGATCGCCGGCTTCCGCCTGGCCCCGGGGCCGCGCGGCGCCGACGCCGCGACCTTGACCCGGCTGCGCACCAAGGTCGGGATGGTGTTCCAGCAGTGGAACCTGTTCCCGCACCTGACCGCGCTGGCCAACGTCACGCTCGGGCCGCGCGTGGTGCGGTCGATCGCCGCGGACGTGGCCGAGCGCGACGCCCGCGCGCTGCTGGCGCGGGTCGGGCTGGGCGATCGCGCCGGCGCGTACCCGCACGAGCTGTCGGGCGGCCAGCAGCAGCGGGTCGCGATCGCCCGGGCGCTGGCCCAGGCGCCCGAGGTGCTCCTGTTCGACGAGCCGACCAGTGCGCTCGATCCCGAGATGACCGACGAGGTGGTCGCGGTGATGCGCGATCTGGCCGGCGGCGGCATGACGATGCTGGTGGTCACCCACGAGATGCGGGTCGCGACCGAGCTGGCGACCCGGATCTGGGTGATCGATCGCGGCACGATCGTCGAGGACGGCCCGCCGGCGACGCTGGTGGCGTCGCCCCAGAGCCAGGTCGCGCGCGAGTACTTCGGCCGGCGCTGACCGTTCGGCTCGGTCGGTGGCATAGTGGAGCCATGTCCACGGTCGATGCGGCCGCGCCGTCGAGGTCCTGGTGAGCGAGTCCCTGTACCAGATCCTGGGCGTGGCCAAGGACGCCTCGGTCGACGCGGTCCGCGCGGCCTACCGCGTGCTGGCGCGCAAGCACCACCCCGACGTCAACCCCGGCGACGCCAAGGCCGAGGCCCGGTTCAAGCAGGTCGCGGCCGCCTACGAGGTGCTGTCGGACCCGAAGAAGCGCGCCGCCTACGACGAGTTCGGCGAGGCCTCGCTCGCGGGCGGGTTCGACCCCGACAAGGCCCGCGAGTACACGCGCTGGCAGCGCGCGCGGCAGCAGCGGGCCGCGCAGTTCGAGCCGGGGCCGCGCGAGTTCGATTTCGGCGAGATGTTCGGGCGCGGGCGCCCGCGCGGGCCGCGCCGGGGCGCCGACGTCTACGCGACCGTGCCGATGGACCTGCGCCAGGCGATCGAGGGCGCCGAGATCGGCTTCGAGGTGCCGGGGCAGGGCACGGTCCGGGTGCGGGTGCCGCCCGGCGCCGACACCGGCTCGGTCATCCGCCTGGCCGGCAAGGGTTCGCCCGGGGAGCCCGGCGCGCCGGCGGGCGACCTGGTGATCGAGATGGTCGTGGCGCCGCACCCGCTGCTCCGCCGCGACGGGCTCGACCTGCACCTGACGCTGCCGGTGGATCTCGACGAGGCCTACAACGGCGGCACGGTCGAGGTGCCGACCTTCGACGGGCCGGTCATGCTGAAGGTGCCGCCGCGGTCGCAGTCGGGCGCGAAGCTGCGGCTGCGCGGCAAGGGCGTGCCGCGCAAGGGCGCGCGCGGCGATCTGATCGTCGAGCTGGCCGTGCGGCTGCCCGACCAGGTCGACGACGCGCTCGCCGAGGCGGCGCGCGTCGCCAAGGCCGCCTACGACCGGCCGGTCCGCCAGGGGCTGACGCTATGACCTCGCGATGCACCTACGCGGCCCTGGTCGAGGTGGTCGACGGCGACACCGAGCTGATCGCGCGCCTGGTCGAGGAGGGCGTGATCGTGGTGCGCGACGACGACCTGGCGATCGTCGACGTCGACGTCGTGCTGGTCGCGCGCACGCTGTGGCGCGATCTGGCGCTCGACTGGCCGGGGATCGCGGTGATCCTGCGCCTGCGCGAGCAGCTGGCCCGGGCCCAGGCCCGCGTCGCCGAGCTCGAGGACCAGCTGGCGGAGCGCTAGTACCTCGCCGCAGTGGATCTGACCGGTTGCGGGCGTCGAGGCGCGCCGAGCGCAAGGCGAACCGACGACGGGCTCCTCGCTGGAACTCGAGGAGGTTCAACGCAGCGATCGGCGATGGATCGGCGTCCTCAACCGGTCAAATTCATTGCGGCGAGGTACCAGGTCACTTCGCCGGCTTGCTGATCCGCCCCGAGACCCGCTCGGTCGGGGCGTCGCGGGTCGTGCTCGACGCCGCGGTCAGGCGCTGCAGCGCCGCGCTCGCCACCGCCGACCGGCGCCCGGCCGGCACCTTGACCAACACGGCGGCGATCGCCGCGATCGCGAGCTCCTCGTCCCGACTGTACATGGTCCCAGCCTACACCCGAGGCGGGCGCCTGCGGGCCATCACTCGCAGCCGGCGTCGCCGGGCGGGCACTGGATGCGGACGTGGAAGTGGTCGTCGTGGTAGCGCTCGTGCCGGACCAGGCCGGTGCCGCCCTTGCCGTCGGGGTACTGGAACAGGCGGTCGAGGTAGCTGGCGCTGACGCCGCGGCCCTTGGCCCACTCGTACAGCACGCCCTGGAGCTCGTAGTCGAGGAAGATCGCCGACACGCCGCCGCGGTCGTCGGCGGTGCGGGCGAACGACACCAGCAGGTCCCAGGTCGCGGGTAGGTCGAGGTTGGCCTTGGTCCCGGCGACGAACTGCGCCGGGTAGCCGGCCGGCACCCGCTTGAAGAAGAAGCCGACGTCGACGTCGCGGCCCGACTGGTGCGAGTGGTGCTCGGTGATCTTGCCGCCGCGCCGGGCCGACAGGTCGCCGATGGCCAGGGTGTGGAGCTTGCCGTGGTCGGCGCGGACGGCCTTGACCGAGTCGCGGACCAGATCGACCAGGCGCCGGGTGCCGTACGACCGCTCGGGCCGACGGATCAGGTAGCCCTTGCCGGCCGCGAGCCGGGCCGGGCGCTTGAGCGAGCCGCGCCACGGCTTGCCCACGCTCTGGCCGGTGACCGGCGCCACCTCGGTCGCGCGCGCGACCCGGACCGTGGGCGTGGCGGCGGGCCGGGCGGCGCGGGCCTTGCGTCCGCACACCGGCACCGCCAGGGTCTGTCCGCTCTGGATGCGGGTCGAGCGCAGCCGGTTCTGCTGCTGCACCGCCTCGACCGAGCAGTCGTAGCGGCGGGCGATCGCGCCGAGCGTGTCGCCGGGCGCGACCTTGACGTGCGCCGCGATCTCGGCGCGCGCGGGCGTGGCGGTGAGCGCGGCCGCGAGCGCGAGCGCGGCGATGACGAGCTGATGACGCACGAGGCCTCCCTGGACCGACGATCGTGACCCGGCGCTGCCGCCCGGGCCAAGTTTATTTCGCGGTCGCGGCGCAGCGCGCGCGGATCTTCGCCAGCGCCGGCGCGAGGTCGTCGTCGAGGGGCTTGGTGAAGTCGCCGCCGCCGACCGCGCGCGCGGCCTTGATCATCGGGCGCGCGCCACCGCAGGCCGCGACCACGTCACCGAACTTGGCGTAGCTCGCCTGGTAGACCCGCAGCTCGATCAGGTTGGCGTTGTTGAGCGTCCGCCACATGCCCAGGTCGACCCGCAGCGCCTCGAGCAGGCGCGCCTTCTCGGCGAGCTTGGCGGCGCGCGGGCGATCGCTGGCGTAGAGCGCCTCGAGCGCCTTGAACGTCACCAGCTGGCGCGCGACCCGGGTCCGGCGCCAGTCCTGGACCTCGAGCCACAGCCGCTCCTCGTCGGAGCCGGGCCCGAACCGCGCGCCCAGCCACTCGACCGTGAGCGCGTCGCCGATGGCCTCGGCCAGGCCCTCGTTGAAGTACGGCTGGTCGGGGATGAACACGGTCGCGTGCACCGACTCGTGCAGGAGCACGTTCGCCAGCTCGGCGTAGGGCGCGACGTCGGCGTCGAGCATCGACGACACCACCGGATCGGGGAACCAGCCGCCGGTCGAGTAGGCCCCGGCCGGGCGCGCCATCGCGTCCCAGCCGGCCTGCTTCAGGCGCTCGCGGTGGGCGATGGCGTCGTCGCGATCGAACCAGCCCAGGCCGGTGAAGCAGCCGGCGATCGGGAAGCACCAGCGCGGCGACTGGAACGCCAGCGGCTTCGACGCGCCGACGAACCACACCGCCGCGCCCTCCGGCACGTCGACGTAGGTGCGGTAGTTCTTGCGGGTGTTGAGGCCGGCGTCGGCGCCGAACGCCTTGATGCCAGCGATCTCGGCCAGGCGCAGGCGGATCTCGACCGGGACCTCGGGGTCGTCGATCACGTCGTCGATCGGGCGCGCGCGCCGCAGCAGATCGAGCTGTCCGTGGACCGCCTGCCCGAGGTAGGCCGGCATCTCGCAGGCGGCCAGCGCGGTCAGCGCCAGCGTCGCCGCGGCCGCCCGGGCGGCGCGGCTCACGCGACCGCCGCGGCGATCGCCGCCGCCAGGGCCGCGCCGTCGTCGAGCGTGCCGGTCTTCCAGCCGATCCCGAGGCCGCCGCCGCCGCTGGCGTCGTCGAAGCGCGGGATGATGTGGAAGTGGACGTGGAACACGGCCTGGTGCGCCAGCGGGCCATTGTTCTGCAGCACGTTGAACGCGGTCGCGCCCGACGCCCGCAGCACCGCCCGGGCGATGCGCGGCAGCACCCGCCCGACCGCCGCGGCGGCGTCGTCGGACAGCTGGTCGAGCGTCGCGGCCGGCTCCTTGGGGATGACCAGCGTGTGGCCCCGGGCCAGCGGGAAGATGTCGAGGAACGCCAGCACGTGCGCGTCCTCGTAGACGCGGTGGCACGGAATCTCACCGCGCAAGATCCGGGCGAAGATCGTCTCGCTCATCGACGCGATGGTGCCCCCACGCGCCCGCGAACGCAAAGCGCCCGCGTCAGTCCTCGACGACGCCGCGCGCGCGCTCGCCCGCGCCGGTGGTCCACGGCCCGGCCGCCACCGCCGCGCTGGCGACGCCCGCGGCGACGGGCCGGCGCTGACGCGAGGTCGACGCCGGGGCATGGCCCGGCTCGCTGGGTCACGGATCGAAGCGGTAGCCGGAGCCGCGGATCGTCACGAAGTGGCGCGGGCGCTCGGGGTCGATCTCGAGGCGCTTGCGCAGCTGGCCGACGAAGTTGTCGATCGTGCGCGGGGTGCCGGCGGTCTGGCCCCAGACCGACGCGAGCAGGTGCTGGCGCGACGCCGCCTGGGTCGGGTGGCGGACGAAGAACAGGAGCAGCTCGAACTCGAGGTGGGTCAGCTTGACCACCTCGCCGGCGCGGACGACGGTGCGCTGCTGCGGATCGACGACGACGTCGGCGAACCGGATCGTCGACGCCGGCTGCCCGGGCGCGGCCACCGGGGGCGGGACCGCCTGCGCCCGCCGCAGCACGGCGTCGACCCGGGCCAGGAGCTCGGCCAGCGCGAACGGCTTGGTGACGTAGTCGTCGGCGCCGAGCCGCAGGGCCGCGACCTTGTCGTACTCGCCGTCGCGGGCCGACAGCACGATCACCGGCACGAAGTTGTCGGCGCCGCGCAGGGCCGCCAGCACGTCGAGGCCGTTCTTGCGCGGCAGGTTGATGTCGAGCAGCACCAGGTCGAAGGCCTGCTCGGCGATCGCCTCGAGCGCGACCTCGCCGTCGCCGGCGACGGTGGCGTGGTGGCCCGCCAGGCGCAGGTTGAGCGACAGGCCGGTGGCGATGGCCTCGTCGTCCTCGACCACCAGGATCTCGCGGCCGGACACGTCGGGCTTCATCGGGGCTCCGTGGCGATGGCCAGCGCGGACGCGGCGGCCGGGACCGGCGCGCGCCGCGGCAGCACCAGCCGGAACGTCGAGCCGCGGCCGGGCTCGGACATGACCTCGATCTTGCCCTTGTGGGCCCGGACGATCGCCTTGACGATCGCCAGCCCGAGCCCGACGCCGGGCGCCTGCTGCTCGAGCGCCGCCTTGCCGCGGACGAAGCCGTCGAACAGCTCGGTGCGCTCGGCGGGATCGATGCCGATGCCGTTGTCGGTGACGTCGAGCTCGACCCGCCGGCCGCTGGCGCGCGCGACCACCCGGATCTGCTTGTCGTCGCCGCTGTACTTCCAGGCGTTGACCAGCAGGTTGACCAGCGCCCGCACCAGGGTCTCGCGATCGCCGTGGATGATCGCGCCGTCCTCGAGGTCGAGGGCGATCGGCGTCGGCTTGGTGGCGGTGACGGCGTCGAACGCGGCGACCGCCTCGGTGACCAGCTCGGTGACCGGCACCGACGCCATCGTGAAGGCGTGGCGGCCCGACTGGATCCGCGACAGATCGAGCGTGCGGACCAGCAGGCTGTCGAGCCGCTTGACCTCGCGCGCGAGCAGGCGCGCGACCTGCGTGCGCTCGGCCTCGGTGAGCTTGCCCTCGGCCAGCGGCTCGAGCAGGAGGCGGATCGAGGTCAGCGGCGTGCGCAGCTCGTGCGAGACCGACGAGAAGAAGTCGTTCTGGACCCGGGCCAGCGACGCGCCCTTGCCGACGAAGATCGACACCAGGATGTAGCCGGTGACCGCGGTCATGCAGAACACCAGCACCAGCACGCCGGTGAAGATCGACACCGACGAGCTGCCGATGGCCAGCAGGACGACGCCCAGCGCCGAGATCAGGATCGTCGGCACCAGCACGACCAGCATCAGGATCAGCTGGGCCCGGCGGAGCTGGATGATGGCCGGCGGGAAGCGCACTTGCGCGCACTATGCCACGCGCGCCGTGTAAGGTGCGCTGTGGCCGTCTGTCGCCCCGGCACGATCGCGATCGCGGTGGTCGGGGCGTGCGCGGCGCCGCCGGCCGCGCCGAGCGGGGTGCCCGTGACCGTGGTCGACGGCTACGACTGGTCGCTGCCGCCCGGGCTCGGCCCGGTGCGCGCCGGCGGCTTCTACGGCGATCAGCTCGCGCCCGAGCTCGGCGTCGACGTGCGCGTGCTCGATCTGACCTGGCGCCAGCTCGAGCCGACCGAGGGGGCGCTGCGGCGCGACACCTACGGCCAGGCCCAGGGCCTCGACTTCTCGTCCTGGGACGACCAGCGCGCGGACGGCGGCCGCTACTGGCTGCGCCTGTGGCTGACCGGGGTCGACTGGGCCCCGGCCTGGCTGCCGGCCGCGTGCGGCGTGGCGCCGATCCCGGGCGTCGACGACGACGGCCAGGCCCACCTGCCGCTGTGGGATCCGTGCGTGTGGGGCAAGGCCCGGGCGCTCTACGCGCGCGTGCTGGGCGACGCCGGCGTGGCCGCGGATCCCGACCTGGTGCTGGCCTACGTGCCGGGCGGGTTCACCTGGTCGGACTTCGACTTCGGGCCGATCGAGCGCGCGGTCGACGCGGGCCTGGCGCCCGAGGTCGTGGCGGCGTGGACCCGCACGATGGCCGCCGACCTCGCGGCCATCGCCGGGGCCGACGTCGGCAAGCTCACCTACACCGGCGAGGATTATCCGTCCGAGCGGCTGGGGGCCGTCGACGACCTCCTGGCCGCGGGCGTCGTCGCCGCCGGGCTCGGCGTCCGCAGCGCGCGCACCGAGCTGGCCAACTACCACCTCGCCGCCGCGCCGGCCTGGGGCGCGCGGATCGCCGCGGACGGCCACGTCGTCGTCGACGCGGCCGCCACCGCCGGCCGGGTCCGCGCGGTCGAGCACGAGTGCTACGACGCCTGCGGCTTCGCCGTGGCCGACCGCGACGAGCTCGAGTACGCGATCCGCACGTCGAACTGGAAGGCGCTGGCCCTGGGCGCGCAGTGGATGTACGTGGCGCCGGTCGACAGCCACCTCGAGGACTACGCCGGGCACTGGCGCTGGGTCCGGGCCGAGCTGGGGCGGACCGCGGCCGACGCCTTCGACGGCTGGGTGGTGCTGCGCGAGGCCGAGGACCGCGCCTGGGCCGACGACGCCACCGTCACCTGGGCGCGGCGGCCGTGGGTGGTCAACCTCGAGCGGTTCGTGGTCCAGCGCGAGGTCGCCCCCGACGGCGTCAGCGCCCGCGGCACCGAGCTACGGCGCGGCGTGCTCGACGCGCGCGACGGCACCGCCTACGAGGGCCGCCGCACCACCGCCGCGACCGGCGGGCGGGCGCTCTACTTCGCGGTCGATCGGCGCTGGCTGGCCGGCGACCGCGCGGTCGAGGTCCAGGTGACGTTCCTCGACGACGGCTGCGGCGGCTGGACGCTGCGCTACGCCACCGCCGCCGGCGTCGGCGAGGCGCCGGTGGTCGCGTGCGGCGACACCGGCGTCGTCCGCACCGCCCGGATCCGCCTGCCGCGGGCGCGGTTCGCCGGCCTCCTGCCCGGCGCCACCGACCTCGCGGTCGTGCGCGCCGGCGACGCCGACGTCGAGGTCCGCTACCTGCGCGTCGTCCGCGAGTGAGCGCTCACCTGGGCGATCGCGATCGGCACAGCCGTGTGCGCGCGGTCGAGGCGCACCGGCGCCGGTTCCCGGGTGTCCCGGGCGACGACGCAGCGCCGGTCGCGCGACGCCGGCGCCCCTGGGGCCGCGCGGCGATCAGAACTTGTAGGTGACGCCGGCTCGCGCGTAGGTGTTGTAGTCGGTCGTCAGCATCGGCTGGGTGAAGTCGTCGACGAACAGCGCGCGCTCGCTCTGGAACGGCGCGAACTCGAGCAGGACCCAGCCGTTCCAGCGCTGCCGGAGCGAGATCTCGGCGACCACCGAGGTCATGAAGCGCACGCCGTTCTCGCGGGTGAAGAAGTCGCTGCCGCTCTGCCCGGTGAGGTCCTCGACCCGCTTGGCCTGCTCGGCGCTGAAGCCGGTGCCGTCGCCGGGGCCGCCGACGCGGTTGAGGTACTTGGTGCAGGTATCGATCGCGTCGCCGTCGAGCTTGGCCGCGCCCATCGGGTCGGTCGTGAGCTCGGGGCAGTGGCGGTCGCTCCAGAACTCCAGGTAGCCGCGGGCGGTGATCGTGACGTGGGTGAACGCGGTCAGCGACGCGATGCCGCCGGCCGCGAACGTGCCGCCGTTGCGCTTCGAGTCGTCGAGGAGCTTCGAGCCCCACCACAGGTTGCCGAACACGCCGGCCGAGAACGGATCGTTGTCGACCAGCATCAGGCGGGCGCCGAGGCCGATCTCCGAGCGCGAGCCCATCGAGCGGACGCCGACGTTGGCGTCGAAGCCCAGGCCCGACATCTTGCCGGCGCCGACCGCGACCCGGACGTCGACGAAGTACGGGTAGCCGATGCTGAGGTCGACCGTCGAGCGTCCGCGCGGCATCGTGCGCGCGCCCCACGACGACAGGCCGCGCTGCTGGGCCTTGAGCGCGTCGTCCGACAGGCCCTCGACCTTGAGCGTGGCCGACAGGATCTCGTTCTTGCCGCCCTCGAGGTTCAGGGTCTGCTCCCACGGCTGGTAGCCGGCCTTCTGGACCCGGACGATCGTGGTGCCGACCTCGACGTCGTTGAGCTCGAGCGGGGTCACGCCCTGGGGCAGGCCGTTGACGAGCACCTCGCCGCCGACCGGATCGGACAGCACGCGGATGCGGGCGACCGCCTTGAGCTCGGCCGACACCGTCAGGGTCTGGCCCTCCTCGATGCGGACCTTCTGCTCGAAGGTCTTGAAGCCGGCCAGCTTGACCATGACGAAGTGATCGCCGCGGCCGACGGCCTTCTCCTGGGGCACCTTGCCGATGCCGGCGCCGTCGATGTAGACGTCGGCGTCGGGCACCGCCGACACGACCTTGAGCGTGCCCTTGCCGCCGGCCCCGGCCTCGGCGTTGAGGTCGAGCTTGAGCACCGTCGACTGGCCGTCGTTGATCGTGATGCGCTCCTCGTGCGGCTGGTAGCCCGGGGCCTTGACCTCGAGCACGTGCTCGCCGCCCTTGACCTGCTTGATGTCGATCGGCACCTTGCCCATGTTGGTGCCGTCGAGGAACACCTCGGCGCCGGTGACGTTCGACAGCACGCGGACGGTGCCGCCCTGGCCGCCGAGCGTGGCCTTGAGCTCGCCGCGGATCTTGGCCTGCTGGCCGGCCAGCACCTGGATCGTCTGCTTCCACGGCACGCCCGGATCCTTGCGGACCTCGACCACGTGCAGGCCCTCGACCACGTCGGTCAGGACCATGGGCGTGGTGCCGTTCTGCTTGTTGCCGTCGAGGTAGACGTCGGCGTCGGGCACGTCGGCCTCGACGACGACCGTGCCGAGCTTGGGCTTGGCGACCGCCTTCATGACCGGCGTCAGCGACGCCTTCTCGTTGTCCTTGACCTCGACCCAGGTCTGGAAGTTGTCGAAGCCCTCGCGCTTGAGCTCGACGAGGTGGCGGCCCGACGTCGTGGTCAGGAGCACCGGGGCCGCGCCCTGGGACTGACCGTCGAGGTAGACCGTGGCGCCGAAGACGTTCTGGTCGGCGTCGGCCCGGATGTCGATCCGCGGCGGGTCGACCTTCTTGATCAGCGGGATGAACGCGCTCTGGACCTTGCGGGTGCGCGCGACCTTGAGGTTCTTCTGGGCGAGCTGGTAGCCGTCGAGCTCGACGATGACAAGGAAGTCACCGTTCTTCATCTTGCCCTGCCAGGGCGTGACCCCGACCGCGCCGAGCTCCTTGCGATCGATGTAGACGGTGGCGCCCGGCGGCGCCGACTCGATCTTGACCGGGTACTTGCCGCCGGACAGCGCGGGGTGGCTCTGGGCGGACGCGGACGAGGCGAAGCAGAGGGCGACGAGCGCGACCGCGGCCACGGTCATGCCGCGCATCCAGCGCAAGGTATTGAATTTCATGGCAAGGAGGTTCCCCTTCATGGCAGCGCGAACGTAGCAGGTCTGGCGGCGGGCCGATCCGGCCGGCCGACGGATTCGACGCCGCGGCGGCCCTGGTGTTCAACCGCCGTGACCGGTCACACACCCTCGAACGGCGTGACCGTGCCCGCGAGCAAGAGCCCCACCACCACCGCGGCGATCAGCACGCGGTAGGCCGCGAACCCGACCAGCCGGTGGCTGCCCAGGAACTTCAAGAGCCAGGCGATCGTGGCGTAGCCGGTGACCCCGGCGACCACCAGCGCGACCGTCAGCGGGCGCCAGGCGTCGGCGCCGAGGTCGGCCACGGCCTTGCGGGACTCGAGGATGCCGGCGCCGGCGACCGCGGGGATGCCGAGCAGGAACGAGAACCGGGCCGCGTCGGTGCGGCGCAGGCCCACCAGCAGCGCGGCGATGATCGTGGCGCCCGAGCGCGACACGCCCGGGCACAGCGCCAGCGCCTGGGCGCCGCCGATGAGCAGCGCGTCGCGCAGGGCCAGCTGGTCCATCGTCCGCCGGCCGGTGGAGCGGGCGTCGACCCACGCCATCAGGACGCCGACGACCGCCAGGGTCGTGGCGATCACCCACAGCGACCGGGCGTCGCCCTCGACGAGGTGGCGGGTCGCGAGCCCGACCACGACGATCGGCACGGTGCCCGCGACGAGGTAGATCGGCAGACGGCCCTGGGGGCTCGCGCGATCGCGCACGAACGCGCGCGGCAGGTCGATGAACAGATCGCGGGCGAAGTAGATGATGACCGCGGCCAGGGTGCCGAGCTGCAGCACCGCGGTGAACGCGGCGCCGGGATCGTGCTGGCCGAGCAGCGCCGGCGCCAGGCGCAGGTGCGCGGTCGACGACACCGGCAAGAACTCGGTGAGCCCCTGGACCGCACCCAGGACGATCGCGAACCAGATCGGCACGGCGCGCACGCTATCATGCGCGGCGATGGCTCGCCCCGCCTGGATCGTCGTGGTCGCTGCGCTCGCGCTCGGCTGCCGCACGCCGTCGCCCGCCGACGCTCACCCGCCGACGGCGCCGATCATCGACGCCGGACCGATCGACGCGCCGCCGCCGATCGACGCGCCGCCGCCGGTGTCGGCCGCCGCCTGCTCGACCTACGTCGATCACGTGCTGGCGGTGGCGCTCGCGGCGATGCGCGGGACGCGGCCGGCCGACGAGATCCCGACGCCCGAGCAGGTCGCCGCCATCCGGGCCGAGCTGCTCGCGAGCGATCCGTGCGGCGCGCTGACCGAGGTCGAGCTGAGCTGCGCGCTCGCGGCGCAGGATCAGGCGGCGCTCTACGCGTGCGCGCGCCCGACGCCGTAGCGCGGGCTCAGCGCGCCGACAGGCGCGGCAGCGGCGCCGGCCGGGCGGCCGGCCGCGCGAGCATCGACGCCGCGGCGCGCGGGATCATCGGCGCGGCCGGGCGCGCGATATCGACCGAGGTGACGTCGCCGGTGGCGAGGTCGGTCACGTCGCTGGTGATCTCGGACGTGTCGTCGCCGACGTGGAGCGCGGGGGGCACCACCGCCGCGGCGGGGCGGACACCGGGGGCGCGGGCGGGCACCTGGGGCCCGGTGCCGCGGGCGAACCGCCGCGGCGGCGACGGAGGCAGCGGCGTGACCGGCAGGCTCGGCAGGCGCGGGTGCGCGACCACGGGCGGCGGCGGCAGCGGGGCCGCGTGCAGCGGCGCGGGCGGCAGCGCGGGCGGCGGCGCGGTGCGGGCCATCGGGGTCGGCGGGGGCACGTTCGCGACCCGGGTCGTGGGCGGACGCGCCACCATGGGGTGCGGCGGCGGCGGGGCGACGGGGCGCGCGGGCGCGGCGACCGGCGCGGGGGCGACGCGGGCGACGGGCGCGGGGGCGACGCGGGCGACGGGCGCGGGCGTGACCGGCGCGGGGGCGACGCGGGCCACCGGCGCGGGCGTGACCGGCGCGGCGACGCGGGCGACCGGCGCGGGCGTGACCGGCGCGGCGACGCGGGCGACCGGCGCGGCCGTGACCGGCGCGGAGGCGACGCGGGCCACGGCCGGACGGGCGACCATCGGCGGAGGCGTCGGGCGCGCCACAGGGGCTGGGCGCCGGGCGACCGTGGCGTTGGGCAGCGCGCGCACCGGCGGGGCCTTGGGCCCCACGGCCTCGGCGGCGGCGAGGCGAGCGCGGGCCAGCGCGGCCTGCCACTCCCACTCGTCGTCGTCGGCGAGCCCGTCGTCCCCGTCATCGGGGATCACGTCGTCGGCGATGATGACCGACGGCGTGGCGGCTGGAGACGCCACCGCGGCGGGGCCAGGCGCCACCGGGATCGGCTGGATGCGCGGCGGGATGGCAGGCGGCGCGAACGGCGCTGGCGCGGTCGGACCGACGGCCATGAACGGCGCTGGAGCCATGGGAAACGGCGGGTTCAGATCGACGATTCTCCCGTCCGGTGTGAGCGCCATGCCGTAGCGCGACAGCTTCACGTACCCAGCGCGAGCGAGGATGCTCTGGATGACCGCCATGCTCCCCAGCAAGTGCACACGGCAGGCCACAGGTCCAAGCGATCTCGACCGTCCAACCTCTTGGATCGACTCGCCCTGAGGTCGGACCAGGGGCTAGAGCGGAGCCCCCTCCCTCAGGACGATTGTCCCCGTCGGCGACCAGAGGCACCGCGGCCCGTCCCTCCAGACGATCGTCCCCGTCAGCGATCAGCGGCACGTGAGGCGGCGGCCGACGCGCCCTACAGAGACGATCGTCCCCGTCGGCGATCAGCGGCCCGTGAAGCGCGGCGGCCGGCGCTCGGCGAAGGCCCGGAGCCCCTCGTCGCGATCCTCGCTGAACAGCGTCACGTCGTAGCACTCGCGCTCGATGCGCAGGCCGGCGTCGAGATCGACCTCGGTGCCGCGGTCGATAGCGGCCTTGGCCATCGCCAGGGACTTCGGCGCGCAGGCGCCCAGCTCGGCGACGATCCCCGCGACGGCCGCGGCGAGCTCCGCCGGCTCCACGACCGCGATGACCAGCCCGAGGGCCAGGGCCCGGGCCGCGTCGATGCGGCGCCCGAGGAGGATGAGCTCCTTGGCCGCGGCGACGCCGATCAGCCGCGGCAGGCGCTGGGTGCCGCCAGCGCCGGGCATGATGCCCAGGCGCACCTCGGTCAGGCCGACCTCGGCGCCGGCGACCAGCAGCCGCAGATCGCACGCCAGCGCCAGCTCGAGGCCGCCGCCGTAGGCCGCGCCGTTCATCGCGCACAGGGTCGGCTTGGGGATCCGCGCCCAGGCGTCGATGGCGCCGCTGATCGCGTCGATGTACGGGCGGGACTCGGCGGCCGGCACGCCCTTGCGCTCCTTGAGGTCGGCGCCCGCGCAGAAGGCCTGGTCGCCGGCGCCGGTCAGCACGATCGCGCGCACGTCGGGGTCGTCGCCGAGGGCGTGGGCCAGCCGGGCCAGCTCGGCGTTGACCGCGCGCGACAGCGCGTTGCGGGCCTCGGGCCGGTTGAGGGTGACGGTGGCGATGTGATCGCGGATCTCGACGGTCGGCAGCGACATCGGCGCGATGGTAGCCGCGGCGGCGATTGTCGCAACCGATCGCGGGCGCCGGTTGTCGCACCGGCCATGCGCAGCATCGTGGGAGTCCTCGTGGTGGTCGCGGTCGCGAGCCCGGCCGCCGCCGACGTGCTGACCTCGGCGCTCGATCAGCCGCTGACCGAGGTGTCGCACGCGGTCGACGTGTCGGTGGCCGACGGCGTCGCGACCTACAAGGTCCAGCGGGTGTTCGCCAACGCCGGCACCAAGGCCGACGAGGTCCGGCTCGAGATCGATCTGCCGTACGGCGGCGCCGCCACCGGCCTGCGCATCCGCGCCCACGAGCGCTGGTACGACGGCGAGCTGATGGAGGCCGAGCAGGCGGCGAAGCTCTACCAGGAGCTCACCGGCCGCGGCCGCTGGGCGCCCAAGGATCCGGCGCTGCTGTACTGGCAGTGGGCCGACAAGCTGCGGCTGCGGGTGTTCCCGGTCATGGCCGGCGGCACCAGCACCGTCGAGTACACGCTGACCGTGCCGACCCGCTACGAGCGCGGCAAGGTCTACCTGTCGTACCCGCGCCTGAGCGCCGAGGCCGCGCCCAACCTCGCGGTGCCGGTGTTCACGGTGCGGCCGGGCTGGGGCGACGCGACCACCGCGGTCAAGATCGACGGCGCGCGCAAGGCGCCGGGCGCGCCGATCGTGCTGGCGATGCCGGTCGAGCCGGCCTGGCTCGCGGCGATCCCGCACGATGACAACGCCAGCTACGTCAGCAGCGTCGTCGAGATCGCGGACGCGCCGGCGGCGCGCAAGGCCTTCACCAAGGCGACGCTCACCCTCGACCTCGAGCACACGTACAAGGGCGATCTCCGGATCGACCTGTACACGCCCGCGGGCGAGGCGGTCGAGGTGTTCGACGGCAGCGGCGGCGGCACCAACGACGTGCGCGGCGCGTTCCCGGTCGACCTGCCCGCGAAGACCACCGGCGTCGGCACCTGGCGGCTGGTCGTGTCGGACCACGCGGCGCTCGACGCCGGCACGCTGACCGCGTGGAAGCTGACGCTGGGCGACAAGGCGCCGGTCGTCGTCGACGCCAGCGACCTGCCGCTGTTCATCCCCGACGCGCCCGAGAACGAGTCCGACGGCGGCGTCGCGACGATCGAGCTGGCGCCGCCGGTGATCGACGCGGTCGCCAACCGCTACGGCCGGGTGGTCGCGTCCAAGCAGCACGCGTTCGCGCGGCTCGAGGTCGACGCCGCGCCCGAGCTGCGGCCGCTGCCGAAGAAGCCGCAGGTCGTGTTCGCGATCGACGGCTCGCACTCGATGGGCGTCGAGGGCATCGCCGAGCAGCTGGCGCTGGCGCAGGCGTACCTGACGCACGTGCCCGACGCCGAGGTCGAGGTCGTCATCTACCGGCGCACCGCGACCCGGCTGTTCGGCGCCTTCGTGCCGGCGGCGGCGGTGGCCGCGCGGCTCGCGGCGGCGCGCACGGCCGGGCGCCTCGACCCCGGCAACGGCAGCGCGCTCGACGACGGCGCCCGGGTCGCGGCCGCGGCGCTGGCCACCCGCCGGGGCGCGCTGCGCCTGGTGCTGACGACCGACAACCGCCTGCGCGGGCGCTTCACCAACGCGCTGGCGCTGGCGGGCCTGGCGGCGGCGCCGGCCGGCGCGGTCGTGCACGTGGTCGAGGCCCGCGGCGCCGGCCACGCGGTCGAGCTGACCCGCGACGACGCCCACCCGCTGGCGCCGCTGGCGCTGGCCCACCACGGCATCGGCGCGGTCGTCGACGGGCTCGGCGCCGCCGACAAGCACCTGCCGGCGCGGATCCTCGGGTTGGTGCGGCCGGTGCGCATCGACAGCTTCGCGATCACCGGGCTCGATCTCGCGACGGGCAAGTACGACCAGACCATCCCCGCCACGCTCGACGAGGGCGCCGGGTTCCGGGTCGTGGTCGCGGCCGCGACCGCGCCGACCCAGGTCGAGCTGACGGGCATGATCTGGGGCGACAAGTTCCGGCGCGTCGTCGGCAGCGACGCGCGGTTCTCGAAGGCCGCGGCGGCGTGGGTGTTCTCCGAGGACGATCACCAGGACCTGTCCCACGACGAGATGATGACCGTGGCGATGATGGGCCGCGCGGTGTCGCCGGTGACCTCGTACCTGGCGATCGAGCCCGGGGTGCGGCCGTCGACGGTCGGCCTCGAGGAGCACGGCAGCGGCAGCGGCTACGGGGTCGGGTCCGGCTACGGCGGCATGGCCGGCCGCGCGCTGGTGAAGGCGCCGCGGCCCGATCCGATGACGCTCCTGCGGGCCCCGGCGGCCGCGTGCGTGGCCAAGCACAAGCCGGCCGCGGGCTGGAGCGTGCGGCTCGACCTCGAGACCACCAGCCACGAGGTCGTCGACGTGATCCCCGGGGCCGGCGCCGAGCAGCCCGTCGGCACCTGCCTGACCGAGGCGGTGTGGGCGCTGCAGCTGCCGCGCAGCTTCGACGACGAGCGCGCGACGTACCCGCTGACCTTCCGGTAGCGCGCTCCGCGGCGCGCGCGGCCTCGTCACCTCGGCGCGGGCGCCAGCGCGACGACGAGCGCGCGGCGTACCCGCTGACCCTCCGGTCGCGCGATCCGACGCGCGCAAGGTTTCTTCACATCGGCGCGGGCGTCGGCGCAACATCGGCGCCGCACGGTGGGTAGCGAAAAGGAGCTACCCATGCTGTGTCTCGCCCTCGGATTCGGACTGCTCGGCGCCATCATCCTCGCCAAGGCCCACCGCTACCGCCACCACGCGTACGCCCACGGTGGGTGCGGCGGTGGCGGCCCCGGCTGCGGCCACCACGACGGCCACCACGGCGGCCACCACGGCGGCCACGGCGGCTGGCGCCGCCACGGCGGCTGGCATCGCGGCGGCGCGCGCCGCTGGTTCGTGCACCGCACGCTGGCCCGCATCGACGCCACGCCGGCGCAGGAGCGGGCGCTGGTGGCCGAGCTCGACACCCTCGAGCAGCGCCTGCGCGCCGCCCGGGGCGCCCTGACCGCGCTGCGCCCGGCCCTGGCCGACGCCCTGCGCAGCCCCGAGCTCGACGGCGGCGCGAGCGCCGGGCTCGAGGCCGGGATCGACGCGGCGGTGGCCGACGCCCGCGCCGCGCTCACCGACGGCCTGCGACGGATCCACGCGCTGCTCGACGACAAGCAGCGCGCGACCCTGGCCGAGCTGCTCGGCGGAGGCGGCGGCGCCGGCCCCGCGGCCGGGCCGTACCGGGTGTGAGCGCCGCAGGCGTGCGAGGATGACCCCGGTGCGCGTGCTGCTGATCGACGACGACGCGCGGCTCGCCGAGCTGCTGGTCGACTACCTCGGCCCCCAGGGCGTGACGCTCGCGCACGCACCCGGGGGCCAGGCCGGCCTGGCCCAGCTCGCGACCGGCGGCGTCGACGCGGTGCTGCTCGACGTGATGATGCCCGGCCTCGACGGCCTCGCGGTGCTGCGGCTGGTGCGGGCGCAGGCGCCGACCTTGCCGGTGATCATGCTGACCGCGCGCGGCGACGAGTCGGACCGCGTGGTCGGGCTCGAGCTCGGCGCCGACGACTACGTCGCCAAGCCGTTCTCGCCGCGCGAGCTGCTGGCCCGGCTGCGCGCGGTGGTGCGCCGGGTCAGCCCCGACGCGGTGGCCGAGCGCCTGGCGGCGGCCGGGATCGCGATCGACGTCGCCGGGCGGACCGCGACCGTCGACGGCGCCCCGCTCGAGCTGACCGCGCTCGAGCTCGACCTGCTGAGCGTGCTGGTGCGCCGCGCCGGGCGGGTGGTGCCGCGCGCGGCGCTGCTCGAGCTGGCCGGCCGCGGCGACGCGACCGTCGGCGACCGCACCGTCGACGTCCACATCTCGCGCCTGCGCAAGAAGCTCGGCGACGCCGCGGCCGCGCGCCTCAAGACCGTGCGCGGCATCGGCTACACGCTGGCGCGCGGGCTCGACGAGGCCGGATGAACCGCCGCCGCCGCTGGGGCGAGGAGTGGCGGGCCGAGCGCGCGCTCTGGCACCGCCACCACCACGCGCGCCACCACCACGCGCGTCACCACCGGCGGGGGCCGTGGTGGCTGCAGGCGCGCATGCGCTGGCGGATCTTTGTCGGCTTCGGCCTGGCGCTGGCGGCCGGCGCCTGGGTCGGCGCCACCGACGCGCGCTGGTGGCAGCTGGCGCTGGTGCTGATGGCGCTGTGGACCGTCGCCGGCGCGATGGCGTGGCGCCTGACCCGGCCGCTGCTGGTCACGATCGCCGCGGCCCGGGCGATCGGCGACGGCAAGCTCGACACCCGCATCGACGTCGGGCGCCACCGCGGCGAGCTGCGGCTGCTCGCGATCACGCTCAACGAGATGGCCGAGCGCATCGAGCAGCAGCTGCGCGATCAGCGCACGCTCCTCGCGGCGGTGTCGCACGAGCTGCGCACGCCGCTGGGCCACCTGCGGGTGCTGATCGAGACCGCGCGCGCCGCCGACGACTGGGCCGCGCTCGACGGCGTCGAGCGCGAGCTGGTCGCGCTCGACGATCTGGTCGGGCGGCTGCTGGCGTCAGCGCGGCTCGAGTTCGGCACGCTCGCGCGGGCGCCGCTCGAGCTGGCGCCGCTGGTGGCCGACGTCGCGCTGGCCGCGGGCGTCAGCGCCGACGCGATCGCCGCGGACGGCGACACCACGGCCGCGGCCGATCCGACGCTGATCCGGCGCGCGGTCGGCAACCTGATCGCCAACGCGAGCAAGCACGGCGGCGGGGTGGTCGCGGTCCGGATCGAGCGACGCGGCGCCGAGGTCGCGATCGAGGTCGACGACGCCGGGCCCGGGCTGTCGCCGGATCGCCAGGCCGACGCGTTCCGCGCGTTCGTGCCGTCGAGCGGCGGCGGGCTCGGCCTGGGGCTGGCGCTGGTCGGGCGCATCGCCGCCGCCCACGACGGCCGGGCCTGGGCGGTGGCGCGGCCGGGCGGCGGGGCCCGGGTCGGGTTCGCGATCGCGATCGATGGGTGAGCCGCGCGGTCGCGGTCTGCGCGCCATCGCGCTCAGCGGGCAGCGCGGTCGCGGTCTGCGCGCCGTCGCGCGCTCGGTCAGCCCGCGAGCGTCAGCAGGACGATCGCCGCGTCGAGCCGGGTCGCCGCCTGATCGTCGGCCAGCGCGCCCCACAGCGCCGCGGTGATCGTGCCGGCGCCGAGGTGCGACGACACGACGTGCGCCCGGACCGCCGGGTCGGACGACGCCGCCAGCTCGACCAGCAGCGGCGCCCCGCGCGGGTCGCCCAGCCGCGCCAGCTCGGCGGCGGCGTCGGCGCGGTCGGTCGGCTCGCCGCTCGCCGCCAGCTCGGCCAGCGCCGCGAGCGCGGGCGCGCGCTGATCGAGGTAGGCGAGGGCGCGGGCCGCGGCGATCCGGACCGCCGGCGCCGGATCGCGCACGGCGGTGGTGGCCCGCGCGATCGCCGCGTCGCGCGTGAGCGCGGCGGCCAGCAGGTTGACGACGCCGACCCGGGTGCCGACGTCGGTCGCGGTCAGCGCGCGGTCGAACACGGCGACGGCCGCCACGCGATCGCCGACGCCGCGCGCCGCCTGGGCCGCGACCATCGGGTCGGCGTGGCCGGTGAGCGGCGTCAGGGCCGCGGCGCCGCCGGCCCGCGCGATCAGCGCCACGGCGGCCAGGCGCACCGCCAGGGTCTCGTCGCCGAGCGCCGCGGTGCCGATCGACACCAGCGCGGGATCGAGGCCGCGGCCCCGGGCCAGCGCCGCCAGCGCCGCGGCGCGCACGCCGGTGGCCGGATCGCGGGCCAGCGCCAGCAGGCGCTCATGGTCGCCGCCGTCGCCGTGCGCGCCGAGGAAGGTCGCGACCGCGGCGCGGACGCGCGGATCGGGGTCCGCGGCCAGCGGGCGCAGGTCGTCCGCGGCCAGGCCCTTGACCTTGCGGCCGATGCCCTCGACCGCGATCGCGCGGGCCGCCGGGTCGTCGGAGCGCAGCATCTGCTCGGCGACGTCGGGCGCCTGCGGGAACGCCCGCAGCACCGCGACCGCCGCGGCCGCGGCCACCTGATCGTTGTCGTCGCCCAGCGCCCGGCCGACGTCCTCGGCCAGGGCCTCGAGCTCGAGCCGCTCGACCGCGCGGATCGCGGTCAGGCGCAGCGCCGCCGACGGCGACGTCACGCCTTGCCACACGGTCGTCAGCGCCATCGTCGCCAGCGCCGCGCGATCGTCCTCGCCGCCGTGGGCGCCGCGCCAGGCGCGGTAGTCGGCCACCGCGGCGCCGGCGTCGCCCAGCCCCAGGAGCGCCCGCAGGCGGATGCGGTGCAGGGCCGCGTCGTCGGGGTGCTTGGCCAGCTCGGCCTCGGTGTACTGGGTGGCGCCGCGGTAGTCGCCGCGATCGACGAGGGTCTGGGCGTGGCGGACCGACGACGACGGGCCGCACGCGGCCGCGAGCGCGATCACACCAGCGAGGAGGACGGGCATGCGCATGGGGTTCTCCGGACAGGATGCACCGGGCTGGCCAGACGAGCCAGGCGGTGTTGTCAGCGTAGTGGCGGCGCCCGCCGGCGCGGTTACGTGCTACCCAACCGCGGTGGCGCTCCGCGCGATCTTGTTCGATCTCGATGGCACCCTGGTCGACAGCGAGCGCGACTACGCCGACGCGATCGCCGCGTGCGTCCACCGCGCGTTCGGGATCGAGCTGACCGCCGAGGATCGCGCCTACGGCACCGGCCGGTCGTGGGTGGCGATCCACGCGTACCTGCGCGAGCGGCACCCGGCGCTGGCCTGGGATCGCGACCAGCTGATCGCCGCGACCGCCGCCGAGAGCCAGCGCCTGTTCGCGGCCCGCGGCGTCAGCGTCCTGCCGGGCGCGCTGGCCGCGGTCGCGCGGTTCGACGGCTTCGCCCGAGGCCTGGTCACCGGCAGCTCTCGGGCCGAGGCCCACCACATGCTGGGCCTGCTCGGTCTGGCCGACGCGTTCGCGATCGCGCTGTGCGCCGAGGACGTGCCGCGGTCCAAGCCGGCGCCCGACGGCTACCTGGCGGCGTGCGCCCACCTCGGCGTCGCGCCCCATGAGGCGCTGGTCATCGAGGACTCGGCCGCCGGGTGCGCCGCGGGCCGGGCGGCCGGCTGCGCGGTGGTGGCGGTCCGGGCGGGCAACTCGCACGGTCAGGATCAGAGCGCCGCCCACCACGCGATCGACACCCTCGAGCAGCTGACCATCGACCTGGCCCGCGCGGTGGCGCAGGCGGCGGTCGCTGGGTATGGTGGCGCGACGGCATGAAGCTCCCGCCGCGCGTCACCGTGTACGAGGTCGGGCCCCGCGACGGCCTGCAGAACGAGGCGCGTCACGTGCCGACCGCCGACAAGATCGCGTTCATCAACGCGCTGATCGACAGCGGCCTGTCGCGCATCGAGATCACCAGCTTCGTCAGCCCCAAGTGGATCCCGCAGCTGGCCGACGCCGCCGAGGTCGCGCGCGGGGTGCCCCGCCGGGACGGCGTCGTGCTGTCGTGCCTGGTGCCCAACCGGCGCGGCCTCGACGCCGCGCTCGCCGCCGGCATGCGCGAGGTCGCGGTGTTCATGTCGGCGTCCGAGACGCACAACAAGAAGAACGTCAACAAGTCGATCCGCGACACCCTGGCCGCGTTCGCCGACGTGGTGCCGCCGGCGCTGGCCGCCGGGGTCCCGGTGCGCGCGTACCTGTCGACCTGCTTCGGCTGCCCGTACGAGGGCGACGTCGATCCCAAGGTCGTGGTCGAGCTGTGCCGCGAGCTGCGCGCCATGGGCGTCTACCAGATCTCGGTGTCCGACACGATCGGCGTCGCCAACCCGGCCCAGGTCGAGGACGTGCTGCAGCAGGTCCTGGCCGCGGTCCCGCTCGAGGCCGTGGCCGTGCACTTCCACGACACCCAGGGCACCGCGCTCGCCAACTGCGTCACCGCGATGCAGCAGGGCATCACGACGATCGACTCGTCGGTCGGCGGGCTCGGCGGCTGCCCGTACGCGCCCGGCGCCTCCGGCAACCTCGCGACCGACGATCTGGTCGGCATGCTCCACAGCATGGGCGTCGAGACCGGCATCGATCTCGACAAGCTGGTGATCGCCGCGCGGCAGGCCGCGATCTTCATCGGCCACGACCTGCCGTCGAAGTTCTTGAAGGCGTACCTCGGCAAGCAGGCGCGCGCGCGCCGCCGCGCCGAGATGGGGTGAGATCGGGAGCGGGAAGGGGAGCGGGAAGCGGGAGCGGGAAGCGGGAGCGGGAGCGGGAACCGGATCGGGAACCGGATCAGATCGGATCAGGATCGGGATCGGGATCGGGATCGGGATCGGGATCGGGGGCGGAACCCGGATCGGGATCGGGGATCGGGATCGGAACCCGGATCGGGATCGGGATCGGAATCTGATCGGGATCCCAAACGAAAACGGGATCCGGAAACCGGATCCCGCTCGTTCGACCTACCCGCCGCCGGTTTCGTCGAGAGGTCGCCGACGCGCGCACGCTGCGCGCGGCCGGCGATCACGCGATCAGTTGATGTGCCACTCGCCGCCGACGCGGATGTAGACGCCGCCCTGCTGCTCCCAGCGGACCGGGACCCAGCGGTGGTTGGCCTTGGCGCGCTCCCAGTGACCCGGGGCCCAGTTGTACGCGCGCGCGTCCTTGTCCCAGAAGTACGCACCCTCGATCCAGACGTACCCGCGGCGCGCGGGGCCGGGGCTCTCGACGCGCGGCGGCGGCGGCGGCGCCGTCGGGCCGGTGATGATCACGTGGCCGCCCTGCGAGATGACCGTGCCGGCGCCGTTGGTGGCGACGAGGCCGCCCTGGCCGCCGTTGACGATCACGCCGCCCTGCGGACCGTTGTTGGTGACGATCACGCCACCCTGCGGATTGACCGCGCCGTTGTTGGTGACGATGACGCCACCCTGGGGCTGGTTGTCGAAGCGGTGATCCTGGTCGCGCGGGCGGCCGCCGTCGTTGCCACCGCCGACCACGACCGTGCCGCTGCCGGACACGACCCAGTCGCCGCCGACCCAGTGCCAGCTGCCGTTGCGCGGCTCCCAGCGGCCGTCCTGCCAGGCGTAGCCGGCGCGCTCCCGCTGCCAGTGGCCATCGGCCCAGACCCACTGGTTGTTCTGCCAGGTCCAGTTGCCGTGGACCCAGACGTGGCCCGCCATGGGCTGCGGGTTCTCGACGCGCGGGGGCGGCGGCTGATCGTAGGCGACGACGGCGCCGGTCGTGAGACGACCGCGGGCAGCGACGACGCAAGCGGGGAGCGTGGTGCCGAGCACGAGGGCCAGGCCCAGGCCAGACAGGATGCGACGGGTACGGTTCATCTCGAGTCTCCTTTTAGTCAGCCAGCGGCGGGCGCCGGAGGAACAACTCTTGGACGGCCAGGTCCACGATTGTTTCAACCGCGAGTATTCCCACGGGGGATCCCGATGTCAACGCTCCGGGTTCCGGTAACTTACGGTGCGCCGCCGACACCTTTGGCGATCGCCGCGACCTCGGCGGGCGTGGCCGTGCGCAGCCAGACCAGGTAGTCGGCCAGGGCCCGGAGCTGGTTGGGCTCGAGGTCGTCGTCGTACGCGGGCATGTCGTCGAGCTTGCCGAACAGGTGCGGCGACCCGGCGTCGCGGAGGATGGCCTCCCAGTAGCGGCGGCTGCCGTAGCCCGTCAGGTTGGGGCCCGACGAGGCGTCGGTGCCGGTCCGGGCGTGGCAGTCGGCGCAGGGGCCGTCGTCGAACAGCGGCTGGCCGAGCGCGACCTTGGCGGCGTCGACGTCGGTCGCGCCGGTCTCGGCGTAGATCAGCTCGACCAGCGCGTCGAGCTCCTCGGGCGTGTTCTCGGACTTGGGCATCGCGTTCTCATCGTTGGCGATCTTGGGCGAGAGGCCGAAGTGCTCGGGCGCCGACGGGTCGAGCAGGAACCGGCGCAGGTACGCCCGGCCGCCGTGGCCGGCCTCGAGCAGCGGCGCCTTGCGGTCGTCTCCCTCGTGGCAGCTCGCGCACTCGGCCACCCACAGGGTCCGCGCCTGGTAGAACCGCGGCGTGGTGTAGACCGCGAGCCCGCCGGGGGCCGGGACGCCGTGCTCCTTGGCGAGGGCGCGGGCCCGCCGGGCCTCGATCGCCGCGGCGGCCTGGCGCCGCTGCAGATCGTCGTTGGCCGCGTCGGCGGCGTACGAGCGCTGCCCGGCTACGATGGCGCCGACCAGGCCCAGGCCGAGCAGGGTCAGCACCGCGGCGTGCCGGCGCGGCCGCCCGGGCTTGCCGTCGATGAACGGCAGCGCCGCGAGCGCGCCCAGGGCCACCGCCGGCAGGCCCAGCGCGATGAACGTGCGCAGCGAGCCGAACATGTTCACCAGCGCGAACACCGGGCGGAAGTACCACTGCGGGCGCGCGTCGTAGGCCGCGGTCGGATCGGCCGGTCCGTCGAGCCCGGCGCCGCCGGCGTGGATCGTCCACGCCACCAGCGCGGCGACCGCGACCGCGGCCACGATCCAGTTGCGCAGGCTCTGGTACGGCCACGCCGGCGTCGCCGCGCCGCCCGCGGGCACGGCGCCGTGGCGCTTGCCCTGCGCGCGGTAGGCCCACCCGAGCAGCAGCGTCGCGATGGGCAGCACCAGCACGTGGAGCGCGTAGAAGCGGGTCAAGGTCAGGTTGCCGAAGTCGTTGCCGCCCTGGAGCGCCTCGGTGACCTTGCGGCCCGGGCCGGGCGCGTCGTCGAGGTAGCCCAGCTCGACCTTGGTCGCCCAGTAGCCGTACTGATCCCAGCGCAGGACGAAGCCCGACACCGAGTAGCCGACGAACACGCCGAGCAAGAGCAGCCCGATCCACCACTGCACCTCGCGCGGCCGCCGGTAGCCGCCGCGGACCGCGGTCACCGCGAGCTGGAGCCCGGCGACGATCACCACCGCCGACATGCCCCAGCGGTGGACGCCGCGCACGAACGCGCCGAGCGTGACCTGGTCCTCGACGTACGCGACCGAGGCCCACGCCGACGACGTCGACGGGCTGTAGTAGAGCGCCAGGAGCGTGCCCGAGATCGCCTGCAGCACGACCAGGATCGCCAGCGCGAAGCCGAGCGTGTGCGCGAGCGACGCGCCGCCGGCGACCGGCTGGCGCCACTCGGCCAGGGTCGCGCGGTAGCCGACGCGCTCGTCGAGCCAGGTGCGGAGGTTGGTCAGCATGTCACGCCTTCGTGCGGTCGCGACCGCCGGCTCGGAACCGCACCCAGGTGACCTTGACGCGCCCGCGCTCGACCGTGACCGGCAGCGGATCGAGCCCGCGCTCGGCCGGCCCCGACAGCCGGTTGCCATCGAGGTCGAACGTCGCGCTGTGGCACGGGCACTCGAAGCGGTGGGTCGCGGCGGCGAAGCCGATCGTGCAGCCCTTGTGCGGGCACACCGACGACAGCGCGCGGATCGTCCCGTCGGCGCCGCGGCGCAGAAAGGCGGCGCCGAGGACCACGTTGGCGGTCGACGCGTAGGCGTCGCGCACGGTCGCCGCCACCAGCGGCACCCGCACCGGCTCGGCCCCGACCTGATCGACGGCGATCGCGTCGATCGGCGTCGTCGCTGACGACACCACCGCGCGGCCGATCGGGTGAGCGATCAGGCGCGCCGCCGGGATCAGCACGGCGGCGCCGAGGCCGCCGCCGACCGCGCAGGTCGCGAACTGCAGGAAGCGCCGGCGCGTGCCGTCGCCGTCGGAGGGTGGCGGCGCACCACCGCCATCGGAGGGTGGCGCGCCACCGGGTACATCTTCGCTCACCGGGCGATACTACGCCCCCCGACGCCCCGGCGTTACCGCCGCCGGGTCACCAACGCTCACCCCATCGTGCGCTCTTCGCGCTCCTGGTCTTCCTTGCAGCGGATGCACATGTTGGTCTCGGGCCGCGCCTCGAGCCGCTTCTTGCCGATCGGCTCGTCGCACGAGTCGCAGTTGCCGAACGTCCCGTCGTCGATCTTCTTGATCGCGAGGTCGAGCTTCGCGAGCAAGAACTTGTCGCGGCCGCGGAGCCGGAACTCGAACGACTGGGTGTACTCGGCCGAGGCCAGGTCCATCTCGTCGGGCAGGTCGCTCGGATCCAGCGTCATGTTCTCGGTCAGGGTCTGACGCGCCCGCTCGACGACGGCGCGGCGCTTGTCCTCGAGCAGCTCCTTGAACTTCGCGAGCTCCTTCTTGGTGAGCGCTTTGGCCGGTGCGGCGGCTGTGCTGCTGATCGACACGTCGTGCCCCCTGATGCTGAAGAAACTGGCCGGCGGGGCCGGCGCGAAAAGGCCGCATACCATAGTGACGAAGGGGGCCGAAGACAACCCCCCGAACTCCTCCGTCTCCGACATTCGCCCGCACCTTGACACCGTGTAGGTGAACCGCGGAGAATGAAACCACAATGTCTGGCTCCGACAAGCGCAAGCAGTCACTCTACTTTCCTGAGGACATGCTCAAGGAGATCCAGGACGAGGCCGCCCGACAGGACCGGTCGCTCTCATGGATCGTCCAGAAGGCCTGGAAGATCGCGCGCAAGGAGATCATGAAGTATCCCTCCGTGAACGAGTTCCCGGGCGAGGACGATCCTCGCGAGAACCCCTGGCGGCCCCGGCCGATCAGTCCGCTGGGGCTACGCCGCTGCGCCGAGCGACGGTACGCGGCTGTTCTACGAGGACGAGGACCGGGGCGATCCCGGCGTACCTGCGCTCCTTTGCGATGGGATCGGCTGCGACGGCTACGTGTGGCGCTACCTGCGTCCCGCGCTGGCGCCGCGTCGGGTCCTCCATGGCCACTACCGCGGCCACGGCCGGTCCCAGGCGCCTCGTCACCCCGAAAGGGTGGAGATCGAGGACCTGGCTGACGACGCCGCGGCCGTGCTCGATGACGCCGAGGTAGGCAGCGCGGTCTGGATCGGCCACTCGATGGGGGTCCAGGTGGCCCTGGAGGCGTGGCGACGCCACCGCGACCGAGTGGCCGCGCTGGTGCTGGTCTGCGGCGCCCCCGGCCACCCGCTGCGGACGTTCCATGGCGCGGACACCCTCGAGCACTTGCTGCCGACCATCGAGCGCTGGGTCTTGAAGGTGCCCGGGATCGTCAACGCGCTCACCCGACGCCTGCTACCCACCCGCCTGGCCCTGGAGGTAGCCGGGCGGCTCGAGATCAACCGGGACCTGGTCGAGCCCGAGGACTTCATGCCCTACCTCGAGGGCATGGCCCGGATGGACGTGCGGACGTTCATCGCGATGCTGGCCGCCGCCGGGCGCCACACGACCGAGGACTTCCTCGACGACATCGACGTCCCGGTCCTGGTCGTGGCTGGGGCGCGAGATGGCTTCACCCCAGCGGCCCGGAGCGAGGACATGATCGCCCGGATCCCGGCGTGCGAGGGCCTGGTGATCGAGGATGGTTCGCACACCGCGCCGATCGAGCGACCCGAGCGGGTGAACGAGGCGATCACCTCGTTCATGGAGCGTCATGTCGGGGCCCCGAACGCCTGATATATAAGCAATTTCATATCCTTGATTCAGTGGTTGAGCCGGGCTCATGCTGTGCCGGGCCTG
Organism: Myxococcales bacterium; assembly: GCA_016717005.1. NCBI lineage: Bacteria > Pseudomonadati > Myxococcota > Myxococcia > Myxococcales > Myxococcales bacterium. Next base: position 56,218 of record JADJUF010000027.1, read on the forward strand.
CGACGGATTTTCCGTAAAAAGTCGTGGCTTTTCGATCGGTGTTGGTGCAAGGTGCGCTCCCACGTAGCTAGCCATATTGGGGGCTTAGCCGTGGTTTGTGCGTTCTGCCGCGTTCTTTCGACACGGCGGCGCGAGAAAGAGTGAGGAAATGACCCGTCCCGTCCTGCGCCGCCCTGAGGATGATAACGATGGCCTCGTCGCCCTGCCGCCGATCACGGTGGTCCGGCAGCGCCTGCGCACCACGGTCAAGGAGTTCGCGACCGCCGCCCCCGGCCGTCGCGCCGCCGCGCTCGCGGCCGTCTGGATCGCCGCCACCGGCTGCGAGGCCGACCTCAACCACTACGATCCCGAGGAGGCCCTGCGGACCTACCGCTTGATCGAGAGCGAGCTGCGCGCCGAGCTGCGCATCAGCGTGGGCCGCGGCATCACCAACGAGCCGCACACGGCGACCCGCAACACGATGATCCAGATGCTCGAGCACCTCGAGGAGCTCGAGGCTGCTGCGGTGGCGCCGCGTCCGGCCCGCCGTCGTCGTCGCCGCTAGCGACGTGTCCGGGAGGCGGGCGGATTCCGACCGGTCGTCCGGTCGGATGGCCGAGCCTCGGACATCGAGCCGCGCAACCGCCCGGATCCAGGCGGCCGTCGCGTCGGCATCGGCCTTGCTGTGTCCGAGGCCATGCGTCGGTCGAGGATCGGGTGGGTGTCGCTGCTGATGTGGACGTGGCTCCTCGGGGCCGCGGCGGCGAGCGCGCGGGCGGAGTGTCCGAAGCTGGCGGCGGTGCAGAGCGCGGCGGAGCGCTACGCGGGCCTGGCCTCGACGCCGGGCTGGCGGGGGCGAGCCCGTTGGTCGGCGGTGGTGCCGACGCTGATCGTCCGCATCCACGATGACGTCGCGTGGGACGAGGCCACGGGCGCCAGCCGGTCCGGGCCGGTCAAGCGGGACCAGGGCTTCGACGTGCGGATGTCGTGGCGGCTCGATCGGCTGGTGTTCGACCCGGATGAGCCGCGCCTGTACGCCGCCGAGCAGCGCGCCCGCCTCGCGCGGATCACCCTGCGTCAGCAGGTAGCGTCGGCGTATTACCGGTGGCGGCGCGCCTGGCCCCTGCGTGGCAACAGCGCCGACGCCGCCCTGGTCGCCGACGAGACCCTGGCCGCGGTCGACGCGTTCACCGGCGGCTGGCTCGGGCGCAACCTGTGCGAGTGACCTGAGCCGGCGACGACGCGCCGACCAGCGACCGCCGGGCGTCCTGCGAGTTCTTCCGGGGCTCGAAAAAATTGCGATCGGGTGCGGCTGCCGGGGACAATTAGCTCCCGTGGCCTCGCTCCCCCAGCCCCAGCGCGCGTTCCCGCGCCACGCCATCGATGCGGAGATCGCGCTGTCGAGCGGCGGGCAGGTCGTGGCGCGCGGTCGGACCCGGAACCTGTCGCGGGGCGGGCTGTGCGCCGTGGTCGGCAGCGACGTCAGCCGGGGCGCCGTCGTCGACGTGGCGATCTCGCTGGTGTTCTCGGCCGACGGCGTCTCGGAGCCGCTGACGCTGTCGGCCCGGGTGGTGTGGTGCACCGGCTTCACCGACGCGGCGCAGATCGGCCTGTCGTTCCTGGCCCTCGACCAGACCCAGGCCGGCTACCTCGACCTGTTCATCCGCTTCCTCACCGAGGCCGATCCGGATCAGGACGAGAGCGCCGACAGCCCGTTCGACCGCTGATCCGGCGGACGGATCGGCGGACACGGGTTTCGCCGCGGCCCCGGTTTCGTCTACGATGGTCGGCAACGGGGACGATCGTCAGCGCTGGAGCTCCCGGCGGTGCGCGCTCGACCGGGAGTATTCAATGAGCGCATCGCCTCGCCTCGCGTCGGGACTGTCGGGACTGTCGGCACTGCTGGTCACGCTGGTGATGATCGCCAGCGCCTCGGCCCAGCCGGTCAAGAACCGGATCTCGGTGATGGTCGACTCGTCCGGGTCGATGCTGCTGACGCCCGAGATCGTCACGTTCACCAAGACCTGCGCGACGACGGCGTCGTGGAACCCGTGCACCGGCAACAGCACCAACCCGAGCGCCGCCCAGGAGGCGTGCAACCCGTGCGTGGTCGACACGATCAACTTCCGACCGACCTGCGCCAGCAGCTGGACCGCGACGTGCGCCAGCGACTACGCCGGCTGTCTGCGGGCGGTGACCGGGCAGACCACCTGCAGCAACTCGATGGTCGCCAGCGACGGGGTCGCGACCCGCGGTGACGGCTCGGCCGACCTTACCGGCTGTGACCTCGACGGCGACGGCCTCGCCAACGACAGCCGCATGTACCAGGCCAAGGAGGCGGTCAACAACGTCGTCGCGACCTTCGGCGAGGTCGAGTTCTCGCTGTGGCGCTACGCCCAGGTGACCGGCGGCCAGACCTGCACCACCGACGCCCAGTGCCCCGACACCCCCGGCGGCCTGAGCGTCCTCACCTGCGAGAACCACGACAACGACACCGGCACCGCCAACGTGTGCGCGTTCGACGCCGACCTCCTCGATGGGCCGACCACCGCGGGCTTCGAGGGCCAGTGCGAGATCTTCACCCACACCGGCGCGCCGTCGACGTTCACCTGCAACAACTGCGACTTCACGAGCACGTACGATCGCGCGACCTGCATGATGTACGACCTCGATCGGGTCAAGTCGACGGCGGTGTCGCCGCTCGACGGGACCTCGACGGTCAGCTGCTTCCCGACCGCGAACCCCCAGCACCGGTTCATGCGCTACCACGGCGGCGTCAACAACGCCGGCGCGTGCGACCCCAGCGGCGGGCAGCGCCTGGTCAACTTCCCGGCCACCGGCTTCGACGACAACTACCCGCAGATCGCGGCGTGGATCGACCACAACCAGAACCCGTTCTCGACCACCGACGAGCTGCGGCCCCAGGGCGGCACGCCGATCGCCGCGTCGCTGCGCGACATGCGCGCCTCGGTCCTGGCCACGTCGATCGCCGACACCAAGACCCCGTGCCGCAAGCACCAGGTCATCTTCCTCACCGACGGCGGCGAGAGCTGCGAGTCGGTGCCGGCGGCGGTGACCGCGGCCGGCACGTTCCAGAACATGTCGTTCACCAACGCCGCGGGCGTGTTCGTGGCCGACTACGACGTCCCGGTCTACGTGATCGGCTTCGCGATCTGTCCGCCGGGCTCGCCCAACTGCCAGACCCGCCAGGATCTCAACGCGATCGCCGCGGCCGGCGGCACCGGGTCGGCGATCCTGGTCAACAACCAGCTCGAGCTGCAGGTGGCGCTGGCCCAGATCGTCGCCAGCTCGGTCGTGACCGAGCGCTGCAACGGCCTCGACGACAACTGCAACGGCCTGATCGACGAGGACTTCCCCGGCCTCGGCGCGCCGTGCTCGGCGGGCGTCGGCACCTGCTTCGATCCCGGCACCGTGGTCTGCACCGCCGATCAGCTCGGGCTGGTGTGCGACGCCACGCCCGGCGCGCCCAGCCCCGAGATCTGCAACAGCCTCGACGACAACTGCGACGGCCTGATCGACAACGGCATCAGCTGCACCGGGTGCGTGCCGGTGTGCACCGACGCCGCGGGCTGCGACATCTGCAACAGCATCGACGAGGACTGCGACTCGATCATCGACGAGGACTTCACGCCGACCAGCTGCGGCGTCGACACCGGCGCGTGCGCGGCCGGCACCACCGCGTGCGTCGGCGGCACGCTGTCGTGCACCGGCGGCGTCGGCCCGGTGGCCGAGACCTGCAACAACCTCGACGACGACTGCGACGCGATCGTCGATGGCCAGAGCCGGCCGTGCTACCCGGGCGGCAGCGGGTGCAGCGTGGCCACCGGCGTGTGCCAGGGCGTGTGCCGGCTCGGCACCCAGACCTGCACCGCGGGCAGCTTCGGCGTCTGCGTCGGCGCGGTCACGCCCGGGATCGAGATCGCCTGCAACAACCAGGACGACGACTGCGACGGGCTCGTCGACGAGGGCGCCGCCACCGAGCAGTGCAACGGCCTCGACGACGACTGCGACGGGCTGGTCGACGAGGGGGTCGCGGTGACCGATCCCGACATCGGGACCGCCTGCGGCACGCCGCCGTTCATCGGCGAGTGCAGCCAGGGCGCGATCGCGTGCGTCGCCGGGGCCGAGGTGTGCGTGGGCGAGCGCAACCCGACCACCGAGGTCTGCGACAACCGCGACAACGACTGCGACGGCTCCATCGACGACAACGTGCCCGGGTTCGGCGGGCCGTGCGGCTCGAGCGTCGGCCGCTGCGACCCGGGCGCGCTGCAGTGCGTGGCCGGGGCGCCGGTGTGCGTCGGCGCGGTCGGGCCGTTCCCCGAGGTCTGCAACACCCTCGACGACAACTGCAACGGCGCGATCGACGAGACCGACCCGATGCTCGGCGCGACCTGCAACACCCTGCCGGGCGGCGGCACGGTCTCGACCGAGACCGGCGAGTGCCAGTTCGGGGTGCTGGCGTGTCAGCCGACCGGCCTCGTCTGCGTCGGCGCGGTCGGCCCCGTGCCCGAGCTGTGCAACGCCCTCGACGACAACTGCGACGGCAACGTCGACGAGGCGTTCCCGACGCTCGGCACGGCCTGCGACAACGGCCAGCTCAGCGTGTGTCGCCAGACCGGCGTGGTCGTGTGCGCCCCGGGCGGGGCCGGCGTGGTGTGCACCGCCGGCGCCGGCGTCCCGGGCGTCGAGACCTGCAACAACATCGACGACGACTGCGACGGCACCGTCGACGAGGGCCCGCTGCCGCTGGTCGGGACCGAGTGCGCGCCCGCCACCGGCACGTGCGCCCCGGGGCTGTGGGCCTGCACCGCGGGCGTGCTGACCTGCGGCCAGCCGACGTCGGGCTCGCCCGAGGTGTGCAACGCCGCCGACGACGACTGCGACGCCCAGGTCGACGAGAGCCCGCCGGGCTCGCCGCTGCCGGGCGAGGAGGTGCCGTGCGTCGACCCCGGCTTCGAACCGTACATGGACATCGGCGAGTGCGAGTTCGGCTCGACCGAGTGTGTCAACGGCGGCATCGAGTGCATCGGCTACCAGGGCCCGAGCCCCGAGATCTGCGACGGCCTCGACAACGACTGCGACGGCAACTCCGACGATCTGGCGACCTGCCCGGATCCCTCCAACGCGTGCGTGGCCGGCACCTGCGTCGTGCCGTGCGGCACCGGTGAGTTCCCGTGCCCGGGCGGCTTCACCTGCGAGCAGCTCGACGACGTGCCCACCCCCGGCAACTACTGCGTGCCCGATCCGTGCAACGGCGTCGTCTGCGCCGGCGATGAGCGGTGCGAGCCGACGACCCGGACCTGCGTCAGCCTGTGCCTGGACGTCACCTGCCGGACCGGCGAGGAGTGCCGGCTCGGCGTCTGCGTCGACTGCTTCGACGTGCCGACCCTGTGCATGCCGGGCGAGCTGTGCGTCGCCGACGGCATGGGCGTGGGCCAGTGCGAGGACAACCTGTGCGACCCCAACCCGTGCCAGCCCGACGAGACCTGCACGGCCGGCGTGTGCTCGAGCGGGTGCGGCGCCGGCTGCCCGAGCGGCCAGCAGTGCGTCGGCGGCACCTGCGTCGAGGATCCCTGCGACAACGTCACGTGCTCGCCCGGCCAGGTCTGCGACCCCGCGACTGGCATGTGCGTCACCAGCGTGTGCAGCGGCGTCCAGTGCCGCAACGGCGAGGTGTGCGTGGCGACGACCGGCGAGTGCATCCCGGATCCGTGCGTCAGCACCAACTGTCCGATGGGGCAGGTGTGCACCGTCGATCCCGGCGGCCGGCCGGTGTGCGGTGACCCTGACGCCCCCAACGTCGATCGCGTGACCGCGGCCGGCGGCGGCTGCGCCGCGGGTGGCGGGGGCGGCGCGGGCGCCGGGCTGGCGCTCCTGGCGCTGGCGCTGGCGCTGGCCCGACGACCGCGCGCGGCGCGCCGCGCCGGAGGTGCCTCGTGATCAAGACGGCGCTGCTGCTCGCGCTCGCGACCGTGGCCGTGGCCGCGTGCGACGTCAACCCGTACAACCTCGGCGGCGGCGGGGGCCGTGACGGCGGCGCCGACGCCGCCATCGACGCGGAGGGCACCGATGGCATGGGCGGCGAGGACGCGGCGATCGACGCCGCGATCGACGCGACCAGCTGCGTGCCTCGGCCCGAGGTCTGCAACATGGCCGACGACGACTGCGACGGCGTCCCCGACAACGGCTTCAACCTCCAGAGCGATCCCAACAACTGCGGCACGTGCGGCCACGCCTGCACCTACCCGCACGCGTTCGGGACCTGCGCGATGGGCGCCTGCGTGCCCGGCACCTGCCAGCCCGGCTGGCACGACAGCGATCCGCTGGCCGAGGGCTGCGAGTACTTCTGCATCGAGACCACTGGCAGCGTCGAGGCCTGCGACGACCGCGACAACGACTGCGATACCTTCGTCGACGAGGACTTCGCGCTCGACACCGACGAGAACAACTGCGGCCGGTGCGGCAACGTCTGCAACCTGCTGCACGCGACCGCCGACTGCCAGGCCGGCGTGTGCGAGGTGCTCGTGTGCGACACCGGCTTCGTCGACGTCGACCCGGCGGTGCCCGGCTGCGAGTACCAGTGCACCCAGAGCAACGGCGGGGTCGAGCGCTGCGACGGCGTCGACAACGACTGCGACGGCGCGGTCGACGACGGCAACCCCGGCGGCGGCGCCAGCTGCGGCACCGACCTCGGCGTGTGCATGGCCGGCACCACCCAGTGCCAGTCGGGCGTGCTGTTCTGCGTCGGCGCCACCACCGGCGGCCCCGAGGTCTGCAACGACCTCGACGACGACTGCGACGGGGTCGAGGACGACGGGTTCGACAAGCAGAACGATCCGCTGCACTGCGGCGGCTGCGCGCCGTGCAGCCTGCCGCACGCGGTCGAGGGCTGCGCCCTGGGCGCGTGCACCGTGGCCTCGTGCGACTTCGGGTTCATCAACCTCGACGGCGACCCCGCCAACGGCTGCGAGTACGGCTGCATCGACACCGGCGCCGAGCGCTGCGACATGACCGACAACAACTGCGACGGGCAGGTGGACGAGGGCTTCAACCTCGCGAACGATCCGGCGAACTGCGGCGGCTGCGGCACCACCTGCACGTTCGCGAACGCCACGCCGCTGTGCGCGGCCTCGACCTGCGTGCGGGGCCCGTGCAACACCAACTTCTACGACATCAACGGCGACCCCGCCGATGGCTGCGAGTACGGCTGCGTCCGCACCAACGGCGGCGTCGAGATCTGCGACGGCGTCGACAACGACTGCAACGGCGTCATCGACAACGGCAACCCCGGCGGCGGCCTCGCGTGCGGCACCAGCACCGGCGCGTGCACCGCGGGCACGACCACCTGCACGCTGGGCACGATCGACTGCGTCGGCGACGTCGGCCCGGCGGCCGAGACCTGCAACAACCTCGACGACGACTGCAACGGCGTCGTCGACAACGGCTTCGACAAGCTCAACGACCCGCGCTACTGCGCCAGCTGCGCCGGGTGCAGCCTGCCGCACGCGGTCGCCGGCTGCAGCGCCGGGGCGTGCACGATCGCGGGCTGCCTGGGCGGGTTCGTCAACCTCGACGGCGACCCGGCCAACGGCTGCGAGTACGCGTGCACGTTCTCGGGCCAGGAGGTGTGCGACGGCGTCGACAACGACTGCGACGGCCTCGTCGACAACGCCGATCCGAGCATGATCGCGCCGCCCAACTTCTGCAAGACCGTCGGCGAGTGCGCCGGCACGTCGCCGACCTGCACCGGCACCACCGGCTGGGACTGCATCTACGCCGATCCCGACGTCGAGCTCCAGGCCAACGGCGACCCGGTGCTCGAGGAGACCCGCTGCGACGGCAAGGACAACGACTGCGACGGCGGCGCCGACGAGGTCTACCCGCTCAAGGGCACCGCGTGCGCGCAGGACGGCACGTTCGGCACGCCGCGGCGGCTGGGCGCGTGCCGCGGCACGGGCAGCCTGGTGTGCAACGCCGCGCAGACCGGGCTGGCGTGCAACGTGACCACACCGGGGGCGGCGCCGGCCGCCGAGACCTGCAACGGCCGCGACGACGACTGCGACGGCCACACCGACGAGCCGTACGACTCGGGCGGGTTCGCGGGCGTCCGCGACGCGGTCGTCGGGCCGCTGACGGTCAACGGCCAGAGCGTCGTCATGTACCGCTACGAGGCCAGCCGGCCCGACGGCACCGGCGCGGCGCCCGGCATCTCGGGGGCGCGCGCGTGCTCGGCCCCAGGCCGGCTGCCGTGGGCGTCCGCCAACTTCGCGACCGTGCAGGCGGCGTGCGCCGCGGCCGGCATGCGCCTGTGCCGGGTGACGCGCAACGGCAGCGGCGTCGTGACCAGCGACGAGTGGGGCCGGTTCTGCGAGGGCGCCAGCAACCGGACGTACCCCTACGGCAACAGCTACGTCGCCGCGACCTGCAACGGCAGCGACTACGATCCGGTCCCCGGCGGGGTCAACGAGGATCAGGCGGTCGCCACCGGCGCGCTCGCGGGCTGCATCTCGGCTGACCTCTCGTACGATCAGTCGGGCAACCTCAAGGAGTGGGTCAACGATCCGCGCGTGGTCGGCGGCCAGACCGTCCACACGCTGCGCGGCGGGTCGTTCGACAACTACGCGAGCGGCATGACCTGCGACTTCGACCTGACGGTCGTGCCGACCACGTACTCGTTCGCCAACGCCGGCTTCCGGTGCTGCGCGCGGGCGTGCGCCGCCGGTCAGATCGACTGCGGCGGCACCTGCGTCGATCCGGCGACGAGCAACACCAGCTGCGGCGGCTGCGGCATCACCTGCGGCGGTGGGCAGACGTGCTCGAACGGCTACTGCTGTCCGAGCGGGACGCGGGCGTGCGGCGACGCGTGCGTGCCGACCGCGATGGCGTGTCCGTGATGAGGTAGGCGCGCGAGCGAGTGAGATCGAGGGGCCGGCGGCGCCGGCTCGGCGCGGGCCCGGGGTTCGGGTCGGGGGTCGGGGCGGGGATCGGGATCGGGATCGGGATCGGGATCGGGATCGGGATCGAGGGCCGCGTCGAGGGAGATGGTTCGGCCATCGACCCGGCGGCTGCGTAAGCGCGTGCGCATGCGGTGCGAGGTTACGCACGCGGTGGTCGCTGACGCGGCGCGTCCGGGAGGGAGTTACGGACGCTTGGCCCTGGCATGAGGGGTGCTTCTCATCGTGACAACACGATGACGAAGCACAACCCCGAGCGTCAGAGAGCGGTGCGAATCCTCGCCAAGTCGCTGTACCGCGACCTGACCTCGCAGGGCTTCGACGAGCGGCAGATCGTGTCGCTGGCGACCGAGCTGATCAGCGAGGTGACCACGCGCATGGCCAACGACACCACCGCGCGCGATCTCGCGATCGCGCCATAGACCCGCGCAGCGTGGCGACTCGTGCAGGCAGCTCCCCGTGGAGCTGCCTGTGGCGTTTTCGGCGCCTCGGTTGCGCTGCGCCTGGGTCGACAGCGGCGGGGCCAGGCGTTAGGGTGCGCCCACTTCTTCCACGGAGACTGCCATGGCCAAGGTTCGCGTAGGTATCAACGGTTTCGGACGCATCGGGCGCGGCTTCGTCCGCTGTCTGGCGGACGCCCCCGACACGTTCGATCTGGTCCTGATCAACGATCTGACCGACGTGAAGACGCTCGGGCACCTGCTCAAGCACGACTCGGTCCACGGGCGCTTCCCGGGCACGGTCGTCGCCGAGGACGGCGCGCTGATCATCAACGGCGACAAGGTCGTGATCACCGCCAAGAAGGACCCGGCCGAGATCCCGTGGAAGGACCACGGCGTCGACATCGTCATCGAGGCGACCGGCAAGTTCGTCGACAAGGCCGGCGCCGGCAAGCACCTGGCCGCCGCCAAGAAGGTGCTGATCAGCGCGCCGGCGAAGGAGCCCGACGTCACGCTGTGCTGTGGCATCAACCTCGAGGCCTACCAGCCGGCGAGCCACCACATCATCTCGAACGCGTCGTGCACGACCAACTGCCTGGCGCCGGTCACCAAGGTGCTGCACGAGACCTTCGGGATCGTGTCGGGCATCATGACGACGATCCACAGCTACACCAACGACCAGCAGATCCTCGATCTGCCGCACAAGGACCTGCGCCGGGCGCGCGCGGCGGCCCTGTCGATGATCCCGACCACCACCGGCGCGGCCAAGGCCCTCAAGGAGGTCCTGCCGGCCATGGCGGGCAAGCTCGACGGCATGGCCATCCGCGTGCCGACGCCCAACGTGTCGCTGGTCGATCTGACCGTGCGGCTCGAGAAGAAGGCGACCGCCCAGGAGGTCAACGACGCGTTCCGCGCCGCCGCGGCCGGGCCGCTCGAGGGCATCCTCGCGGTGTCCGACGAGCCGCTGGTGTCGTGCGACTACAACGGCGATCGCCACTCGGCCACGGTCGACGCCGCGCTGACCACCGCGATCGGCGATCAGATCAAGGTGCTGGCCTGGTACGACAACGAGATGGGCTACTCGCAGCGCCTGTTCGATCTGGCCAAGTTCGTCGGCGAGCGCCTGTAGTCCGACGGGCCTGACGCCAGGCCTGCCCCGGGCCATCGCCTCCCGCGCCGCGCGCGCCGATTCCGGCGCGCGCCACTCCATCGATTGAAATCCTGAAAGAGCGAGGCATCGCCCATGGCGCTCCCCCACGGCATCGTCCACGTCGAGCAGCTCCCGGTCGAGGGCCGGCGCGTGTTCGTGCGCGTCGATCTCAACGTGCCCCTGACCAAGGACAAGAAGGTCAGCGACGACGCGCGCATCGTCGCGGTGCTGCCGACCATCCGCCACCTGGTCGGGCGCGGCGCCCGCATCGTGCTCGGCTCGCACCTGGGCCGGCCCGACGGCAAGGTCAAGCCCGAGTACTCGCTCGAGCCGGTCGCGGCGCGGCTGGCCGAGCTGCTGACGCTCGACGTGGTCCTGGCCGACGAGCCGGTCGGCGACGGGGCCCGCAAGGTCGTGAGCGATCTGCGCGACGGGCAGATCGCGCTGCTCGAGAACCTCCGCTTCGATCCGGGCGAGGAGGCCAACGACGACGCGTTCGCGCGCCAGCTCGCCAGCTACGCCGACGTCTACGTCAACGACGCGTTCGGCACCGCGCACCGGGCCCACGCGTCGACCTCGGGCATGGTGCCGCACGTGCCGCTGCGCGGCGCCGGCTACGTCATGGCCAAGGAGATCGACGTGCTGTCCCGGCTGCTGGGCGAGGTCGATCGGCCGTACCTGGCGATCCTCGGCGGCGCCAAGGTGTCCGACAAGATCGAGGTCCTCGACGCGCTGCTGGCGCGGGTCGACGTGATCGCGATCGGCGGCGCCATGGCCAACACCTTCCTGACCGCCCAGGGCAAGCAGCTGGGCAAGAGCAAGGTCGAGGCCGACAAGCTGCACCTGGCGCGCAACTTCCTGCGCAAGGCCAGCGAGGCCGGCAAGACCGTGCTGTTGCCGACCGACGTCGTGGTCGCGACCGGCCTCGACGCCGACACCTCCCGCGCGGTGTCGATCGACGCGGTGCCGGCCGACCTGATGGCGCTCGACATCGGCCCGGCGACGCTCGCGGCCTACCGCGCGGCGGCGATCAAGGCCCGCACGGTGTTCTGGAACGGGCCGATGGGCGTGTTCGAGATGCCCCCGTTCGCGGCCGGCACGGTCGGCGTCGCGCTGGCGCTGGCCGGCAACAAGATGGCGTTGACGGTGGTCGGCGGCGGCGACAGCGCCGCGGCGGTGGCCCAGGCCGGCGTCGCCGACCAGGTCACCCACGTGTCGACCGGCGGCGGCGCGTCCCTGGAGTTCATCCAGGGGCTCGAGCTGCCCGGCATCGTCGCGCTGGCGCAGGCGTAGGCCCGTCGGCGCCAGCGGGCGGCGTGACCAGGGGCGAGCCGTCCGGCATCGCGGCGCCGCAGGTGGCTCCGGTCGTCGGCGCGGGCAGGCGGGCTGGGCGGTGACCGTCCGATCCGGGGCCGCGGCGCGGACACGGGCGCTGCCGATCGCTATGATCGGTCCGTGGCCTCCCCACGCCTGGTGATCTTCGACCCCGCCGGGCGCCTGGGCGAGATCGTGACGCTGGCGACGCGGATCGGCACCGCGCCGGTGGTGGTGGCAGACGCGGCGAACCTGAGCGGCTTCGCGTCCACGGCGGTGCTGGTGCCGTCGAGCGCCGCCGCCGCCGCCACCAGCGCGAGCGTGACCGGTCCGCGCTGGGTGCTGGGCGAGGGCGACTCGGCGGGCAAGGTCGCGAGCGCGGCCGCGGCGTGCGCGGCGATCGGCGTGGTGATGGCGCCGCTGTCGCCGGAGGCCCTGACGCTGGTGTGTGCGCCGCCGCCGGTGGCGCTGCCAGAGGTCGAGCTGGCGCGGGCGCGCAGCCTGATCGCCGCGTCGGTCCTCGACGGCAAGGGCGAGCCCACCGCCGACGGCCTCGCCATCATCGCGCGCGCGTTCGCGGCCGACGACTGCATCTTCTGGTGGCGCGAGGGCGACGGCCTGGTGCCGTGGAGCACCCGCGCGAACGCCGACGCCGACCAGCCGGTGCTCGGCGTCGCCGCCCGGGTCGCGGCCGCCACCGGGGTCACCGTGGTGACGTCCGGAACCCGGACGATGTCGCTGATCGCGGCGCCGCTGGCGACCGGGCCGCAGGAGGTCGGCGGGCTGATCGCGGTCGTCGCCGATCGCGCGCGCCGGTTCGGCCCGGCCGAGCTCTCCGACCTGCGGGCGCTGGCGTCGCGGCTGCCGCGCGAGCTGACGTTCCGCGCCGGCCACCGGCGCCTGGTCGGCGAGCACGAGCGCCTGCTGGCCACCGCCGGTCAGGATCCGCTGACCGGGGCGCTGACCCGGGCCGCCCTCGAGCAGGAGGTCGCGTCGGCGCTGGCGGCGGCCGGGCGCTCGGGCGAGCCGCTGGCGCTGGCGCTGTTCGACGTCGTCGGCATGCGGCGCCTGAACCTCGACCACGGCCACCGGGTCGGCGACGAGGTCCTGATCGCGCTGGCCGCGCGGCTCAAGGCCGCGACCCGGGCCACCGATCGCGTCGCGCGCTTCGGCGGCGATGACCTCGCGGTGCTCCTGCCCGGCGTCGACGTCGCCCGGGCCGAGATCATGGCGGTCAAGCTGGCCGCGCGCATCGGCACGCCGCTGACCACGAGCGACGGCGAGATCACGATCACGCTGCGCGGCGCGGTCACCGCGCTCGGCGCCGGCGAGCGCTCGGGCGAGGCCGGCTTCGGCCGCCTGCGCGCGGCGGTGCGGACCGCGGCCGCCGGCGCCGTGGTGCTGGCCCGGGCGGTCGGGCGCGCGGACACCGAGGCCGGCCACGATCTCGACGTCGGCGCCGGCGTCTCGGCCGGGACCACGCTCGGCGGCACCTACCGCATCCTGCACGAGCTGTCGCGCGGCGCGATGGGCGTGGTCTACCGCGGCGAAGATCTGGGGCTGGGGCGGCAGGTCGCGATCAAGGTGCTGCGCTCCGACCTGGCCAGCGACGCCCAGCTGGTCACGCGGTTCCGGGCCGAGGCCGCGATGCTGGCCTCGCTCCACCACGCCAACCTGGTGCAGGTCTACTCGCTCGGCGATCACGAGGGCGACGTGTACTTCGTGATGGAGCTGGTCGAGGGCCAGTCGCTAGCCGAGGTCCTCGACGCCCGCCACGCCAGCGGCCAGTGGCTGCCGCTCGAGGCCATCGCCCAGGTCGTGCTCGAGGTCGGCGACGCGCTCGACGCGATGCACGCGATCGGCCTGATCCACCGCGACGTCAAGCCGGCCAACGTCCTGCTCGATCGCGAGCGCGACCGGGCGGTGCTGGTCGACGTCGGCGTGGCCAAGCGGCGCGGCGACGACGTCGACGGCGCCGGCACGCCCGGCTACGCCGCGCCGGAGTCGTTCCTCGAGGGCGGCCGCGAGTCGCCCGAGACCGACGTCTACGGCCTGGCCGCGACGGTGTACTGCGCGCTGACCGGGCGGCCGCCGTTCGGCGCCGGCCAGCTGATGCAGGTGATCGGCCGCCAGCTCCACGAGCCGCTGCCGCCGGCGCGGGGCCTGCGCCCAGAGCTGCCGTCGGCGGTCGATCAGATCCTGGCCAAGGCGCTCGACCCCGCGGCCGAGCGCCGGTACGCGTCGGCCTCGACCTTCGCGATCGCGCTGGCGCGGGCGCTCGAGCGCGCCCCGCGCGTGCCGACGGTGCCGCCCGACGCGAGCACCACGGTCAAGCCCGAGCAGGTGCTGCGCCAGACCGAGCGCCTGACCAACAGCGGCCGGCCGGCCAGCCTGCAGTCGATGCAGTTCGGGATGGTGCGGGCGGCGCACTTCCGGGTCGCGGCCCGCGTGATCGCGCACCTGGCCGGCGAGGGCGCGGTGCGCGCGCTCGCCGACAGCGATCCGCTCCTGGCCGAGGCGCTCGGGCCGACCACCTCGGTGGTGGGCTGGCTGCCGCTCGAGCTGCTGGTGCAGCTGGTCGAGCGCGCCGAGCCCCTCACGCGCAAGGCGCGCGTCCCCGACGGCGGCGAGCACCTGATGCGGGCGATCGGCCGGAGCACGGTCTCGGCGACGTTCGCCCGGTTCTTCGGCGCCGATCCGGCGACCCTGGGCGTGTCGGCGATGCTCGCGGTGCTGCCGTCGATGTGGAACCGCTACCACGGCTGGTGTCGCTGCCAGGTCGGGCACCGATCCGCGGCCGGGGCCGAGCTGCTCATCGACGGCACCGCGACGTCGCCGCTGGCGTGGCACCTGGTCACGGCCCAGATCGGCAAGGCGTGCGAGCTGGCGGGCGCCACGCGCGTCGAGGTCGAGCGGCGGTCGAGCGACGGCGACCGCCAGCAGCGCCTGGCGATCTCGTGGTCGAGCGACCACGCCGGCACCGCCCACGAGTGACGGCGCCGGCGGGCCGGCGTACAGTCGCGCGGATGCGTACCCCGTTCGTCGTCGGCAACTGGAAGCTGCACAAGCACACCGCGGACGCCCTGGCGCTGGTGACCGAGCTGAAGAACCAGCTCGCCGCCGTCAAGGGCGTGGCGGTCGGCGTCGCGCCGCCGTTCACCGCGCTGTACCCGGTGGCCAAGCGCCTCGAGGACTCCGCCATCGCGGTCGCGGCCCAGGACTGCTACTGGGAGGAGAAGGGCGCGTTCACCGGTGAGGTGGCGCCCGGCATGCTCAAGGACGTCGGCTGCACGTGGGCCATCGTCGGCCACAGCGAGCGTCGGCAGTTCTTCGGCGAGACCGACGACACGGTCGGCAAGAAGACCCGGGCGGCGCTGGCCGCCGGCCTCGGCGCGATCGTGTGCGTCGGCGAGTCCCTGGCCCAGCGCGACGCCGGCACCACGACCGCGGTGGTCGAGACCCAGCTCGGCGCGCTGCGCGGGCTCGGCGCCGACGTGGCCGAGCGCCTGGTCATCGCCTACGAGCCGGTGTGGGCCATCGGCACCGGCCGCACCGCGTCGCCGGCCCAGGCCCAGGAGGTCCACGCGTTCATCCGCGGCTGGCTCGGCAAGGAGCTCGGCCCGGCGCTGGCCGCGGCCGTGCGGATCCAGTACGGCGGCTCGGTCAAGCCCGACAACGCGGTCGAGCTGATGCGCCAGCCCGACATCGACGGGGCGCTGGTGGGCGGCGCGTCGCTGGCGGCCGCGGACTTCGTCGCGATCTGCAAGGCCGCGCGCCCGGCATGAGCCTCAGGCCGTCGCGGCGGCCTCGAGCGTGCGGATGAGGTCGGCGCGCCAGCGGGCGGCCTCGGCGGCGTCGGGCATGCGCGCGAACCCGACCTCGACCCGCTGGAACTCGACGTGGTCGCTCCACGGCCGGAAGTCGAGGACGCCGGGGCCGGGCGCGATGGTCGACGCCGTGGTCGCGGACCACACGTGCGGGCCGTTGTAGTAGTAGGCCGGGAGGCTCGGCGTCAGCGGGGTCAGCGCGGCGGCGTGATCGGCGGCGAAGCGCTCGCACCAGCCGCGCAGGGCCGCGGCGACCGTGCGGCCGCGGGTGCGCGCGGTGCGGTGCCACCGGGCCAGGTGCGGCGGCGCGTCGGCGGCGAAGCTCGTGGTCGTGGCGGCGGCGCGACGAGCGGCGTTGCCCGGCGCCAGATCGTCGCCGTGGGCGGTCGCGAGCTGGTAGGCCCAGGTCGGGCCGCGGCCGGCGACGTCGTCGTCGGTCAGGCCGGCCGGCGGCAGCACGTAGACGTCGTCGTTGGGCAGCCTGCCCGTCAGCGCGACCGCGAAGGTCGGGGCGTCGCGCAGCAGACCGCGCGCGCGGGCCAGCTCGACGAACCCGCCGATCGGCCCGGTCGCCGGCGTCGCGCCGGTGGTCAGCGCGACCACCGGGGCCGGCTGGTAGTAGAGCGTGTGATCGAACCCGGCGGTCGGCGCGAGCGCGTCGCCGTGGACGTGCACCGTCGGGAAGTACAGCGCGGTCGGATCGCGGCGCGGGAAGGTGAGCGCCAACGGGTGGAGGTGCTGGCGCGCCCGCCCCGGCTTGAGCTGGACCACCGCGAACGACCAGCCGTCGCGCGCGCGCGTGACCGCGGCCCGGGCGGCCGCCGACAGCCGGAACCGCGGGTCGAGGCGATCGAGGTCCGCGACCGTCGGGGCGAACGACGCGACGAACGCGCCGACGTCGTGCACCGCCAGCCGCGGCGCGCTCAGGCCGAACAGCGCGCTGGGGCGGCCGACCGCCTGCGGCGCCGGGCTGAGCACCGGGAACGCCCGATCGAGATCATCGAACAAGGCCGGGTAGGCCGCGAGCGACACGAACTCGACCGCGCCCTCGGCCACGCCCGGGGGCGTCGGCAGCGGCAGCACCATCGCGGTCGGCTGGTCGAGCTCGACGTCCATCGCGTAGATCAGCGCCTGGCGGCCGTCGTCGCGGTGGCCCGCGAAGATCCGCGTCGCGCCGACGTGGCGCACCGCGCGCGAGAAGATGCACATGCGGCGATGGTCGGTGGTGGCGGCGGCAAGGCGGGGGGTGTGTTGGTGGCGGCGGCGGGGACCTCGGCGGCAAGAGCTGTGCGGTCGGGCAGGCGGCCTGGCGCGGCTGGCCCCGGGCGCGAGGACTGGTCGCGTGGGTCGCCCAGGGGGGGGGCGGGGGTCGGGGGGGCGGGACAGGCCCTCGGACTCAGCGGGCGGGGCGCTGGCGATCGATCGCGATCGAGGCGCCGACGACGATCACCAGCAGGCCGCCGACCGAGGCCAGGAGCGCGTCCATCGACGGGGGCGGATCGCCGAGGGTGGCGGCGACGAAGCCCAGGGTGAGCAGCGCGGCCAGGGCCGGCCAGCCGTAGCGCCCGATCGGTCCAGTGGCGCGGGTGGCGCGGGTGTAGAGCGCGGCGCCGACGGCGAACATGCCCAGCTCGACCGCCAGCGTCGCGGGCACCGAGCCCCACAGGCCGAGGCCGTGGCGCGCGCCGCCGGGCGCGAGCTGCATGTCGGGGCCGTGGGCGATCCAGTCGAGCAGCCAGTGCCCGACGACCAGCGCGGCGCCGACCACCGCGCCGCGGCGATCGCGGGTGAGCGCGAGGTAGCCGAGCGCGAACAGCAGCGCCCAGCCGAGCGCGAACACCAGGCTGTGCGAGTACGGCATGTACTCGAGGACCAGCGGCGACGCCGCGAGGTGGCCCCGCTCGAGGTGGGCGTGCTCGACGCCGGTCGCGACGAACACCGGCCAGGCCAGGTCGAGCACCTGCGGCGCCACCAGCAACGCCGGCAGCGACATGCGCGGCGCCAGCGGCCGCGCCGCCAGCCCGGTCGCGAAGTGTCCCAGGAACATCCGGCGACGGTACACGACCGTGGCGGCGTCCGCGTAGGATGCCGACCCATGGCGACCCAACCCTCCACCGACTGGCGCGAGCAGATCGGCGCCGACGAGGCGGCGCGTCACGCCGAGCAGGCCCGCGGGCTGACCTCGCTCCAGGCCGCGCGCACGGCCAAGCACGGCGTCGGCCGCGCGCTCCACCGCAAGGGCGTGCTCGGCCTCACCGCCACGCTGGCCGTCAAGGACGGCGTGCCGGCGCACGCGCGCCACGGGCTGTTCGCCGCGCCGGCCGCCTACGACGCGTGGGTGCGCCTGTCCAACGGCGGCCCCGACGTGAAGGCCGATCGCCATCCCGACGTCCGCGGCTTCGCGGTGCGGGTCAACGGCGTCGTCGGCGACGCGGCCCTCGGCGGCGCGGCGACCCACCAGGACCTCGCGCTGATCAACGCGTCGAACTTCGGCTTCGCCGACAGCAAGCTCTTCCTCAGCCTGGTCCAGGCGGCGGCGAAGGGCCCGCTGGCATTGATCGGCTGGGCCTACCGCAGCTACGGCCTGCGGCGCATGTTCGGTGAGCTCAAGCGCCTCAAGGCGTCGGTCGAGCGACCGTTCTCGGGCTACGCGTCGACGGTGTTCCACAGCGCGGCGCCGATCGCGTGCGGGCCGTACGCGGCGCGGGTGCGGCTGACGCCCGACCGGCCGGTGCCCCACGCCGACGCCCGGGGCGAGTTCGGCGCGGCGATGGCGAAGACGGTCGCCGGCGGTGCGCTCGCCTTCACGCTGGCGCTGCAGTTCTTCGTCGACGAGGCCACGACGCCGATCGAGGACGCGTCGCGCGACTGGCCCGAGGACGTGGCGCCGTTCGTCGACGTCGCGACCCTGACGATCGCGCAGCAGGACCCGGCGTCGGCCGACGGCCAGGCGCTGGCCGCGCGGCTGGAGCGGACGGTGTTCGACCCGTGGCAGGCGCTGGCGGCGCACCGCCCGCTGGGCGAGGTGATGCGGGCGCGCAAGGGCGTGTACCTGGCGTCGCAGCAGGCGCGCGACGCGCAGCCGGGGTGAACCCGGCGCTACGGTCAGCGGCGCGGCAGCGTCGACGGGCGTCGTCGGAGCGAACGAGGTCGGGGCCGGCCGGGCCCGCGTGGCCGTGGTATGAATGGACCATGGACGATCGTCCGTCCCCGGAGCAGCTCGCGCGCTACCGCGCGATGACGCCGGCGGAGCGGTTGCGGCAGTCCGAGCGCCTGTACTGGATGGCGCGCCGGCTGCGCGCCGCCCATGAGCGTGCCCTGCACCCTGGATGGACCGAGGCGCAGGTGCAGGCGCACGTGCGGCAGATCTTCCTCCGTGCTGGAACCTAGCCTGATCGCGCCGTTCGTCGCTCGGCTGAACGGCCTGGGCGTCGTGTACATGGTCACCGGGAGCACCGCCGGCACGATCTACGGCGAGCCACGCCTGACGCACGACGTGGACCTGGTCGTCATCCTTCCGCCGCGCGACGTCGCGGCGTTCGCGGCCGCCTTCCCCGACGACGAGTTCTACTGCCCTCCGGAAGATGTCCTGGCCATCGAGGCGCGACGTGGGACCCGCGGCCACTGCAACATCATCCACCACGACACCGGCTTCAAGGCCGACATCTACTTCGCGAGCGATGACCTGCATCGCTGGGCGCTGGCGCACCGGCGGACGCTCGACCTCGATGGTCTCGTGGTACCGCTGGCGCCGATCGAGTACGTGCTGGTCCGCAAGGCGGAGTACTTCCGCGAAGGGAGATCGGCGAAGCACGTCCGCGACATCCGGAGCATGCTCGAGCTGTCGGCTGACGTGGTCGATCGTGCGGTCCTCGATCAGTGGCTCGACCGTCTCGGGCTACAGGCGACATGGGCCGAGATCGTCGCGCCCGCGGCGTGAGGCGCGACGCGCAGCCGGGCTGAGCCCGGGCTACGGGAACGGGATGTAGCCGTCGTCGTCGGGGATGATCGGGAACCGGCGCGCGATCCAGTCGAGCCGGGCCTGCTCGAGCCGCGCCTTCGAGCTCGCGACGAAGTTCCACAGCAGGTAGCGGGGGCCGTCGAGCGGCGCGCCGCCGAACACCGCGACCCGGGTCGGCGCGGTCGCCGTGAGCGTCGCCAGCTCGTCGGGGCGCAGCACCGCCAGCTCGCCGCGGCCCAGCGGCGTCGGCTCGCCGGCGATCGTCACCGCGCCGTCGACCACGTAGAGCGCGCGCTCGGGCTGGAACCCCGGCACCGCCAGCGTCGCGCCGTCGGCGAGCTCGGCGATCACGTAGGTCAACGGCGACCACACCTGCACCGGCGACGCCACGCCGTCCCACGCGCCCAGCAGCACCCGCAGCCGCACGCCCGGCGCGTCGAGAACCGGCAGGGTCGCGCCCGGCGCGTGCTGGAACGACGGCGGGGCGTCCTCGTGGGCCGTCGGCAGCGCGACCCAGATCTGCAGGCCGTGCGAGGTCGAGGTCACGCCGACCTGCTCGGGCGGCGTGCGCTCGCTGTGGACGATGCCGCGGCCGGCGGTCATCCAGTTGACGTCGCCGGGCACGATCCGCTGCGCGGTGCCGAGGCTGTCGCGGTGCAGGATCGCGCCGTCGAACAGGTAGGTCGCCGTCGCCAGGCCGATGTGCGGGTGCGGCGCGACCCCGCCGTCGGCGCGGCCGACCTCGGCGTGGGGGCCGAAGTGATCGAGGAAGCAGAACGGTCCGACGAACCGCCGCTCGCGCCGCGGCAGCGCGCGCATCACCGGCAGCGCGGCCGCCATCGCCGGCCTGGCCGCCAGGCGCAGCTCGACGACGCTCACAGGGGCGCTCCGGGGCCCGAGGTGGGCGATGCGATGGCGTGCATGCGCCTAGCCTGGCACAGGCCGCGGGCCTCGGTCAGCGCGCCGGGCGGCAGCTGCGGACGCACGGTGGCTTCGATCTCGCGCCACTGGAGCGGCGCGAGCCCGGCCTCGGCGATGCAGCGCACCGCCCCGGCGAAGGGCGCGGCTGGCGCACCCAGCGCGACCAGGTCGCGCCACGCGTTGGCCCGTGAGCGCGCGTTGGCCTGCCGCGACAGGATCTCGTCGAGCAGCAGGTTCGCCTTCGCGCCGTAGCGCTGCCGGTCGACGCGCAGGGTGTCGCGATGGAGGCCGCAGGTGGCGATGGTCGCGGTGCCGCGCCTGGTCTTGCCGGTCACGTCGCCGGTGAGCGGCGAGACCTCGAGGTGCCGCCACGGCGCGTCGTCGTCGTAGCAGTTGAGCAGGAGCGGCTGATGCGTGCGGTCGCGCCGGGTCGGCTTCCATCGCTTCGGGGGCGTCGGCGTCAGCGGGAACACGGTGCCCTTGTACTTCTGGTTGCAGACCGCGCAGGCGAACAGGTAGTTGGTCCAGTCGTACGCGCGCCACCAGTAGCCGGTCACGCTGCGCGGCACAGGCGTGCGTGATCTCGGTCGCAGGTTGGCGACGAAGGGCTGCCGCTCGGCGCCCCAGGTCGACGGATCGTCATCGATGTCCCCGACCTCGCCCTTGGGCGCGTAGTGCTCGACGTCGGCGTCCTGGGTGCCGGCGACGTAGGTCTCGCAGTACCCACACTTGCCGTGCTGCGCCTGGCTGAAGGCCGTCTTGTGGACCTTCCAGACCGCGTCGGCGAACGGGCCCTTGGCGCGCAGGCGCGGCGCGCCCTTGGCGAAGCCGGGTGGCTTCGCTGGTCGCGTGAAGCGGATCATCACCGCTTGGTGCGCGCGGCGGACTTCTTGGTCGCCGCCGGCTTACGGGTGGAGCGCGCCTTCGCTGGCGCCTTGGTCGAAGGCTTCGCGGGGCGGAACGTCGGCGCTAGCTCGCGCGCGCCGGGCGCCGGCTCGTCGAGCGCGGCGAGCCGGGCGCGGACCTCGCGGACCACCCGCTCGCGGTCCTCGGCGGTGATGTCCTGGCGCTGGCGCATCTTCTCGTCGTGCAGCTGGGCGACGACGTTGTGCGCCATGCGCTCGTACGAGGTGTCGGCGAAGCCGTGGAGCCGGACCCGGAGCTCTTCCTCGAGGGCGCGTCGCTCGGGGTCGGACTCGGGCCGCCGTGCGAGCAACAGCTCGCGGTGGCGGTCGAGCTTGCGCAGCGTCGACTCGTCGAGCGTCGAGCCGAGCCCGAACCAGTCGCCGGTCAAGAGGCGGTTGGCGTCGGTGCCCGGGGGCACGTCGCGCTGGACGATCGAGACGTTGCCAGTCGCGGCGTCCTTCTGCAGCACGAACACCTCGCCGGGCCGCGTGCCCTGGAGCGTCAGCGGGTTGTGCGTGGTGACGACGAAGGTGGTCTTGGGGAACGCCGCGCGCAGGCGGGGGATGATGTCGAGCTGCCAGCGCGGGTGGAGGTGCAGGTCGATCTCGTCGACCAGCACGACGCACGGCATGTCCTTGGCGAAGTTCTCGTCGAGCTTGCCCTTGTCGCGGTAGCGGTCTGCCCAGCGCGCGATCAGGTCGATGGTCCAGCCAAGCGTCGTCAAGTATCCGTCGCTCATGGAACGAAGCGGTGCGCGACGTGCTCGCGGGCCACTGCCCTCGCGAACCATGACCTCTCCGCGAGCGACTTCGAGTCGTTCGCCATTCGGCAACAAGGACTCGAGCGTTGTCAGGATTGCGTCGAAGAACTTGCGGTAGAGGCGGCTGCCCGCGGCTCGCAGGGCTTCTCGCCGAAGCCAAGTCTCAGCATGAATGAGCCTCGACCATGGATGAATCAGTGTGTCAATTGTTGAGTGGCTCCGAATGTCCACTCCACGCTCTGGACCGCCCAAGGCGTTCCCGCGGGTGCTTCCATACCCAAAGACATCCATCGGCGTCGGGACTCGGCCCGAGTAGTGAATCACGGGATCGACAAACGGGTCGCGGTCGTCGCGGCTGCTACTGATGGTGACCAAATACTCCGCAGTCCGCTTGCCTTTCGATGCGACATTCACAAGCGCTTGGGCCGGGCGAATGTTCCAAGCTCGCGCAAAATGAAGTTTGTCGAACTTCAGGAAGTGCTCCTCGGTCGGGAGGATGCCACCGAGCGCCAAGCCGATGCATCGAAGGGCGGTCGTTTTGCCTGTGCCGTTCGCGCCCAGCAGGACGATCCACTGCCCTGTACCCCGAACGGGAGGGCTGAATTTGATGCGGTCGTCCCCGTAGACTCGAGCACGAGTCATGCCAAGCGAAACAAGGTGGATGGGCGCGGCCCCAGGGCCCGTCTTCATCTTGGTTCGTGGTGGCGAACTCATTCTCGAACGGCCGCCGCCGCCTACTTGCGGGACTTCTTGCGCGCGGCCTTCTCGGCCTTGCGCTTGTCGCGCTTGTCGCGCTTGTCGGCGACGCGGACGGCGCCGGGGGTGTTCTTGGTGCCGGGCGCGGTGTAGCCCTTGGGCGCGCCGGGGACCGCGCCGCCGGCGGGCGCGCCGAGCAGGCCGCCGCCGGGCATGCCGGGGAGGCCGCCGGGCATGCCGCCGGGCATCCCGCCCTCGGCGCCCATGATCGCGCCGAGGTCCATGTTGGCCAGCTTCTTCATCTGGCTGAACTGCTTCATGCCGGGGATCTTGCCCATCAGGCCGGTCGAGGCGCCGAGCTGCACCATCATCTGGCGCATCGTCGCGAACTTCTGCAGCAGCTCCTTCACCTCGGTCTCGGCGCGGCCCGAGCCCTTCGAGATGCGGCGGACGCGGCCGGGGTGGAAGTCGGCGCGGCGGCGCTTGGCCTTGTGCCCGGCGGACGCGGTGAACTCCTCCCACGACGTCGTCACGAACACCTCGGGCGTGGTCCGCTCCTCGAGGGTCATCGAGCTGATCATCGCCTCGATCTTGGTCAGCTCCTTGTCGTCGAGGTTGACCCCCTCCGGCATGGCGCCGCCGAAGAACGGCAGCTTGTCGAAGAGGTCCTTGAGCGACCCCATCTTCTGGATCATCTTGATCTGCTCGAGGAAGTCCTGCATGTCGAACTTGCCTTTGAGCATGCGCATCGCATCCTCTTCGGCCTTCTCGGCATCCACGACCTGCTCGAAGTCCTTGACCAGCCCGACGATGTCGCCCATCCCGAGGATGCGCGACGCCAGGCCCTCGGGCCGGAACTCCTCGAGCTTGTCGAGCGACTCGCCCATGCCGAGGAACTTGATCGGCTTGCCGGTGATCTCCTTGACCGACAGCGCGGCGCCGCCGCGGGCGTCGCCGTCGAGCTTGGTCATGATCACGCCGTCGAGGTTCAACCGCTTGTTGAACGTCTCGGCGACGTTGACCGCGTCCTGGCCGGTCATCGAGTCCAGCACCAGGAAGATGTTGGCGGGCTGCACGCCCTTGTCGATGTCCTCGAGCTCCTGCATCAGCGGCTCGTCGATCGCGAGCCGGCCGGCGGTGTCGAAGATGATCGCGTCGCAGCCCTGCTTGGCCGCGAACTCGATCGACTCCTTGCAGATCGTCACCGGGTCGGCGCCGGGGAGCGAGAACACCGGCGCGCCCAGCTTGGCGCCGAGCGTCTTGAGCTGATCGACGGCGGCCGGGCGGTAGACGTCGGCCGCGACCAGGCAGACCTTCTTCTTGTGGGTCTTCTCGAGCCAGCGCGCGAGCTTGCCGCAGCTGGTGGTCTTGCCCGACCCCTGGAGGCCGACCATCATGATCCCGGTCGCGCCCTTCTTGGCCCACTTGAGCTCGGTGTCGACCGGGCCCATCATCTTGGTCAGCTCGTCCTGACAGATCGCGATGAAGGCCTGCTCGGGCGTGATCCGCTGGACCCCGTACTCCTCGCTCTTGGCCTTGAGCTTGACCTGCTCGCCGCGGGCGGCCTCGCGGACGCGGTCCATGAACCGCTTGACGACGCGGAACTCGACGTCGCCCTCGAGCAACGACAGGCGGACGTCGCGCAGCGCCTCGTCGATGATCGCGTCATCGAGCTCGGCCTTGCCAGTCAGGCGCTGCTTGGCAGCGCGGAAGCCTTTGGAGAGGGTCTCGAACATGGCGGTGGCGAGCTATACCACGGGGGCCGGCGCCTTGAATGGAACCGCGGCCCGACCGTCTTGTCGTAAGGTCATGTCGATGCGCGCCGCCCTGGCCGTCCTGGTCCCCCTCCTTGTCGTCCCGGCCTTGGTCGCCCCCGCCCTGGCCGTGGCCGAGCCGACGGTCCCGTGCGAGCGGGCCGCCGACGACGTGGTCGAGATCGACGGCATGATCGACGACTGGCACGGGGTCAAGCCGACCCGGGCCGGCGGCACCGACAAGGACGCCAGCTTCGACCTGCGGTGCCTGGTCACGGCCACGACCGCGTGGATCTCCGTCGACGTCCGCGACGAGCGGGTCACCCGGGGCAGCAAGGCCGACGACCACCTCGACCTGACCCTGGGCGCGGGCAAGCCCCTGCGGCTGACGCTCTACCCCGGGGTCGACAAGCTGGCGCCCAGGCGGACCCTGGCCGGCAAGGCCCTGCCGAAGTGGCTCCTCGCCGAGGACACGCTCCAGCCGGCCGGCTGGTCGGTCGAGCTGGCGGTCCCGCTGGCGAAGATCCCGGGCTACGGGCCGAGCGCGCCGACCCTGGCCCTGCCGGCGACCCTGTCCGACGGCGACATCCCGCGCGGCACCGCCACCGAGCACACCATGACCTGGACCGGCGCCCTGGCCCTGGGCGGCAAGATCGACCTCCTGACCACGTTCCTGGCGGCGGCTCGGCTGACCCCGGCCGCGGTCACCCTCGACGTCCAGGTCGACGTCGATCCGACCGTGCCGGGCAAGGAGCGGATCGTCGCGGCCGGCGACCGGATCGCGCTCCTGACCGATCAGTTCTCGTTCGTGCAGCTGCCGGTGGCCCGCGCCCTCGACGTGCTCGAAGGTCGAGCTGCTCGACCTGCGCGGCGACGCCACCCGGGTGATCGCGGCGCGGGTACGCCAGCGCGGCGGCGTCGGCGTGCGCGACCTGGTGATGCTGTGGACCGCGCACCACGGCCAGCTCGACGCCGTCGGCGCGTTCGAGATCGGCAAGGGAGCAGGGCGACCGGCGGCTGGTGACCTCACCTGGAAGGTCGCGCCGGGCAAGGCGTGGGCCAGGTGTCCGGGCGGCGCCAAGCGCGTGCTCGAGGTCGCGCGCAGCCAGCGGCGGGCTGGGACGAGGA
>JADJUF010000028.1 GCA_016717005.1 Myxococcales bacterium
GGCGGCCAGCAAGCACCAGGAGTGTACGAGCTGCCACCAGCAGCACGAGGCGGCCAAGCCCACGGCGTGCACCAGCTGCCACCGCGAGCAGGTCGCGCACCCGCCGCCGAGCCGCGACGGCACCTGCGTCGGCTGCCACCCACCGCACGCGCGCGGCCTGACCGGCCTCGCGGTCGCGTGCTCGACCTGCCACGATCAGGTAGCGCGCCACGGCGGCGCCGAGTGCCGCGACTGCCACCAGCCCCACGCGGCCAAGCCGACGCTGGCGCCCGAGCTGTGCGCCCGCTGCCACGCCGACCAGGCCCGTACCACCGCCAGCACCGGCCACGCCGCCTGCCTGGGCTGTCACACCAGCGCCGCCCACCAGCCGGCCGCGCCGGTCGCGACCTGCGGCGCGTGCCACCGGACGATCACGACGACGGCCCGGCCGGGTCACAGCGCGTGCGCCAGCTGCCACACCGACGCGCGCCACGCGCCCGGCAAGCCGCCGCCGGCGTGCGCGACGTGCCACGAGGCCGAGCACGCGAGCGCGCCGAGCGGGCACCGCGACTGTCGCCAGTGCCACGATCAGCACACCGGCGCGCTGGTGCCCAAGGCGACGACGTGCGCGGGCTGCCACGCCACCCAGGCCGCGACCGGCCACGGCAAGCTCGGCCCCGCGACCTGCCAGAACTGCCACCGGCCCCACGGCCCCGACGGGGTCGTCCGGCCGCCGGCGTGCCAGACCTGCCACCGCGATCCGCTGCCCGGGCTGCACGCCTCGCGTGGCCACGACAAGTGCGCGAGCTGTCACTTCAGCGGCCACGACCTCGCGCCCCACGCCGAGCGCGCCAACTGCGTCACCTGCCACGCCGCCCAGGCGACCCACCAGCCCAAGGCCGCCACCTGCAACGGGTGTCACCCGTTCAGCGACGGCCGCGCCGGCACCCGCGCTACGATCGTCCCTGCTCCTTCCAGAAGGTGAGCTGGGTCGCCGGCGCCGGCTCGCACCCGAACTGGTCGGCGAGCTGGTTGTCGAAGCGGTCGGCCGAGGCGACGAACTGCGCGACGAACGCGGCCAGCTCGGCGCGATCGGCGAGCGCGAACACGTCGGAGATGTGCATCGTCAGGTGCAGGCGGATGACGTTGTCATCGAGATCGAACGCG
Organism: Myxococcales bacterium; assembly: GCA_016717005.1. NCBI lineage: Bacteria > Pseudomonadati > Myxococcota > Myxococcia > Myxococcales > Myxococcales bacterium. The sequence goes on from JADJUF010000028.1 coordinate 1,147, forward strand.
AACGGCGCGTGCTCGGCCGAGAGCAGGTACCGGAACAGCTCGCCCAGCCGCTGCTTGCCCGGCTTGGCCAGCGGCGACGCGAGGCACAGGTGCTCGGAGCAGCAGCTCCAGATCTCGATCGGCGCGCTGCCGCTGTAGAACGACCAGTTGGCCGCGCCGTGGCGCGCGAGCACCGGATCGACCCCGGCGCCGGTGAGGGCGTCCTCGACGAACCCGACCAGCGGGTGCGGCTCGGGCGGGTCGAAGTACGTCGTCAGCTCGAGCCCCTCGAGATCGGAGCCGCAGTGATCGCAGTAGCGGCGCGCGCTCTCGAGCAGGACGTCGCAGGCCGGGCACATCACCCCGAACGGCGCGGTCTGGGTCAGGAAGCCGTCGACGAAGGCCTGGGCGTCGGCGCCGGGGATGCCGAACCCGACGTTGTCGGCCGCGCGCAGCTTGCAGGTCGTGACCGCGATGATCCGGCGCTGGTCGTCGAGCATCGGCCCGCCCGAGTTGCCGGGGTTGATCGCGGCGTCGGTCTGGACGAAGTGCTGACCGTCGAGGAGCTGGCGCGGGTTCGAGACCACGCCGTCGGTGATCGACAGCGGCAGGCCGACCGGGAAGCCGACGATGCTGATCGGCTGGTTGGGCTCGAGGTCGTCGGACGCCTGGATCGCGAGGATCTCGCCGGTCAGCGGCGCGGCCAGCTCGACGATCGCCAGGTCGCGCTGCGGGTGGACGCGGCGGACCGTGCCCAGCACGCGCCGGCGATCGCGCAGCTCGATCGCGACCTGGCGGTACGGCGCGACCACGTGGGAGTTGGTCACCAGGAGCGTGGGCGTGATCAGGAAGCCGGAGCCGGTGCCGCCGCCCGTGAACACCTGGAACACGCCGAGATCGGAGATGTTGGTCGCGGTCACGCGTCGGCCTCCTGGTCGCGGCCAGAGTCGTCGACGGTCTCGTCGCCGACCTCGCCGCCGTCGTCGTCGCCGCTGTCGTCGCTGTCGTCACTGTCGTCACTGTCGCTGGCGCGGTCGTCCTCGGCGCAGAAGCGATCGACCAGGCCCTTGACGTGATCCCAGAGCAGCGCGGCGGCCTCCCGCCACGGCTTGCCGTCGGCCCGGGCCAGCCCGTCGGTCAGCGCCGCCGCGACGTCGGCCGGCCACGCGTACCGGGCCAGCAGGTACGTGCAGCTCGAGATCAGCGCCAGCGCCGCCTCGAACGATCGACCCGAGGTCCGGAACTTATCGATCGTCTCGATGTAGTCGCCGTGGTCGAAGTAGTGGGCCAGCGTGGTCGGCAGGCCCTCCCGGTGCGGCGACAGCGCGTAGCGCGCGTGGCCGAGGTTGGCGCGCAGCTCGTCGGCCGTGATCGCCTTCATCTCCTTCACGCACCGCGCCAGGGCCGCCTCACGTCGGCTGGCCTCGGCCTGGCCGTCGTTCCAGGTGCTGGCGCTCTCGGTCAGCCGCGCCATCAGGTAGCCGCACATCGGCAGCACGAACTGCACGCGGAACAGGGCCAGGGCCGACACCTCGTTCAAGAAGAACGTCGAGCGCTTGCGCTGCGACTCCTTGAGCAGATCGTCGATCTCGTCCCAGTGGCGGCGCCACGCCAGGTCGGCCTGGGCCGCCTCGGCGTCGGTCAGCGGCTCGATCTCGGCCCGCTCGAGCGGCGCGGCCCCGAACTGCCCGACCAGCCAGTCGTCGCACCGATCGGCCTCGACCGGCATGCGCTGCAGCACCTCGAGCACCTTGGCCGGGTGCATGCGCGTGAGCTTGTCCCGGAACTCGAGGTACAGGTCGTCGCCGCGCAGGCGCGGCTGGTAGAGCTGGCCCGAGCCGCTGATCGCGGTCAGCACGTAGCGCAGGGCCGCGACCGGGCTGCCGTCCGCGGTCAGGCGCACCAGCGGCACCGAGATCGCCAGCTCGGCGCCGTCGATGCGCGCGGTCACCTGCGACGACCCCTGGACGAACGTGAACGGGGTCGTGGCCAGGTCGCCGATCGTGGCCGACGGGAACAGGTGCGCGAACACCCGGCCGATGGCCTCGACCACCTCGCCGTCGTCGGCGGAGGCCGTGGCGGCCTCGAGCAGATCGTAGTCGAGCTTGGTGGGGGGCGTGAGCCGCCGCACGGGTGGCGTGTACGCGAGCGACGAGATCGCCATGGGGATCGAGTCTGCGGGAGGGGGCCGGGCGCGTGCAACCGCCCACGGGCGCTGTCGGCGCCCGCGGTCCGCCGCCGCGCTCGATCGCAGGTCGAGCCGCGGTCGACGCGCGGGGCGATCAGCGCTCGACGACCGCGCCGCGCTCGGGCACCTGGATCGCGAGCCCGTGCCCCGCCAGCGCCGCCGCCAGCGCGGTCTGGCCCTCGGGCTCGCCGTGGACCAGGAACGTGGTCGTGGCCGCGCACCCGCGCGCGTAGGCCTCGAGGTCGTCGGTGTCGGCGTGGGCCGAGAACCCGTCGAGGGTGACGACCTGGGCGTGGAGCTCGCGGGCGACGCCCCAGATCTTCACCTGCGGGCGGCGCTCGACCAGGCGGCGCCCGAGCGTGTGCTGGGCCATGAACCCGATCGTGACGATCGTCGTGGTCGGGTCCTCGACCAGGTTGCGCAGGTGGTGCAGCACCCGGCCGCCCTCGCACATGCCCGACGCGGCGATGATCAGCGCCGGCCCGGTCACGTCGTTGATGGCCATCGAGGCCTCCCGGGTGCGGGTCATCGTCAGGTTCGGCACCGCGAACGGGTCGTCGCCGTCGAGCGCCGCCCGGGTCTCGGCGTCGAAGCACTCCGGGTGCAGGCGGAACACCGAGGTCACGTCGATCGCCAGCGGCGAGTCGATGAACACCGGCATGCCGATCGGATCGCCCGCGCGGCCGAGGCCGTGCAGGATCGCCAGGAGCTCCTGCGTGCGCCCGAGCGCGAACGCTGGCACCAGCACCTTGCCCCCGCTGGCGCGCGCGCGCGCGAGCACCGTCGCCAGCTCGGTCGCCATCGCGGCCATCGGGCCGTGGCGGCGCCCGCCGTAGGTGCTCTCCATCACGAGCGTGTCGATCGGCCGCGGTGGCACCGCTGGGTCGCGGATGATCGGCATGCCGGATCGACCGAGATCACCCGACACGACCAGGCGATGGCGGCGGCCGCGCTCGTCCACGTCGAGGACGACCTGGGCCGAGCCGAGGATGTGGCCGGCGTCGATGAACGTCACCTCGACGCCGGGCACCGGCGCGAACCGCTGGCCGTACGGGTGGCCGACCATGCGCCCCAGCGCGGTCACGACGGCGTCCTCGTCGTAGATCGGCTCGATCGGCGTCCACTCGGGATCCTCGCCGTAGCGACGGTTCAGGTAGTCGGCGTCGGCGACCTGGATGCGTGCGGCGTCGCGCAGCATGACGGCGCACAGGTCGCGGGTGGCGGGCGTGGTGTGGATCGCGCCGGCGAACCCGTCGCGGACCAGCACCGGCAGGCTGCCGCTGTGATCGACGTGGGCGTGGGTCAGGAGCGCGGCGTCGGCGGTCAGCGCCGCCCGGGGCAGCGTGCGGTTGCGCGCGCGGCTCTCGGCCCGCCGCCCCTGGAACATGCCGCAGTCGACCAGCACCGACCCGCCGGCGGTCTCGACCAGCAGCATCGAGCCGGTGACCTCGCGCGCGGCTCCGAGGAAGGTGAGGCGCATCTGGACCTCAGCGCTTGTCAGTTTTTCGGTCGAGCACCGGTCCACGCGCCCGGAGTCTCGCGTCGTGGGTGGGGGCCCTATCGGGGCTTGCCCCCGATGGGGGAGGGTTCGGCGACGAACCCTCTGGAACCCAGCGCCCGGTCCGGGGCAGGACCCCGAACTCGCCGAGGTGGGTGCGCAGCTCCGGCACGGTCTCGGTGGTCAGATCGCGGCCGACCTCCTCGATCGTGACGCCGCGCTGCCGCAGCGGCGCGGTGTGCTCGCGCAGGTGACCGAGGAAGCGCGGGCTCGCCACCAGCGCGACCCGCGCGCACGCGGCGTCGTCGACGAGCTGCGCGACCCGCGCCACCACCGTCGCGGCGAACCGGCGGTCGACCTCGACCAGGTGATCGTCGCGGTGATCGTCGATCGGATCGCCGTGGCGACCGACGCCGACGTTGGCGCGGGGGCGGGCATCGGTCCACAGCTCGCGCGGGCGCATGCGGCGCTCGGGGCTGACCAGGTCGGCGCGCTCGCGCAAGGTCGGGGCGGCTTCGTCCTGGGCCTCGCGCTTGTAGGTGAACAACCGCGCACGCGCGGCATCCGCGACGACGATGGCAAGGGCGAGCATGGGGGTCCTCCGCCGGCCCGCGAGGCTGGCGGCCCACGGGGGTGCGAGGCCCGTGCCACAGGTAGGTCCCGCGGCCGCGCTGCTGTTCGGTCCAACACTTGCTTTAGACTCGCGGCATGGAACCAAGCGTCGCGCGCGCGCGCCTGTTGTCCCAGCACGAGGGCCTCCGGGACCGCCTTGGGACCACGCTGGCGTTGGCCGAGCGATTCCGGGCTGGTACCGCACCTGAGAGCGAGGTCATCGCCGCGCTCGACGCGCTGCGCGACGCCTTCGAGGAGCACAACCAGTTCGAGGAGAGCCTGCTGGCGCCGATGCTGCGCGAGACCGACGCCTTCGGCGAGGTCCGGGTGGCGCGGATGGTGGGCGAGCACAGCGAGGAGCACCGCGTCTTCATGGTGTTCCTGGGCGGGCCCGTCGACGACGTGGTCCGTGGGCTGGCCGACTTCATCGAGGAGATCGCCGCGCACATGGAGGCCGAGGAGCGGACCTTCCTGCACCCCGCGGTGCTGCGCGACGACGTGGTCGCGATCGACCACAGCGGCGCGTGACCGCCGGGCCGGCAAGAACTGCGTGCCCGTCGCCCGGCGGCGCCGAATATTCGCGGTCGGCGTAGTAGAGTCGCGGCGCCATGACCTCGCCCGCTCGTCGTGCCGCGCTCGTCGCGGCCCTCACCTTCGCGCCAGCGTGCTCGCTGGTGACGGTCCAGCAGGATCCGTTCCCGGCGCTCGAGATCCGCGCCGATCGTCCCGAGGCGCCGCCGCCGCGGGTGGTGCTGACCGACTCGAACATCCAGATCATGGACAAGGTCCAGTTCGAGACCGGCTCGGACAAGCTCCTGCCGGTGTCGTTCCCGCTGCTCGATCAGGTCGCGCAGGTGATGCTCGAGAACCCGCAGATCGAGCTGATCGAGATCCAGGGCCACACCGACTCGACCGGCACCGCCGGGATCAACCGCAAGCTGTCGGCCGCGCGCGCCGAGTCGGTCAAGCGCTACCTGGTCGACAAGAAGATCGCCAAGGCGCGGATGACCACCAAGGGCTACGGCCCCGACGTGCCCATCTCCGACAACGGCACCGCCGAGGGTCGCGACGCGAATCGCCGCGTCGAGTTCAAGATCGTCAAGCAGGGTCCCAAGAAGACCTTGATCCAGGAGGACTGACCGCCATGCGCACGTCCCTCACGCTCACGCTCACGCTGGTCGCCGGCCTCGCCGCGTGCTCGCGCACCGGCACCGGCGCCGGCGTCCGCACCGACATCACCGCGCGCATGCAGTCGGTGCAGGCGCCGATCCAGCAGTGCTACGCCGACGCCCTGCAGCGCAACCGCAAGGTGCGCGGCATGATGGTGGTCACGTTCCGGGCCGCCCCCGACTCGGGCGCGTTCGAGCACCTGACGGTCGCGCGCGACGAGCCCGCCGACCAGACGCTCCGGCAGTGCGTGCTCGGCGAGATCGGCAAGCTCAAGCTGGCCACGCCGCAGCGGACCGGGCTCGACGTGTCGTACCCGATCAACTTCCAGCCGACCAAGTGATCGACAGCCACTGCCACCTCGACGTCGACGCCTTCGCCGACGATCGCGCGGTGGTGGTGGCCCGGGCGGTGGCGGCGGGCGTGCGCGGCATCCTGGTGCCGGCGATCCGCCCGCGCACCTGGGCGGCGCTGACCGCGCTGCCGGCGGCGCACCCCGACGCGCCGCTGGCGCTGGCGCTGGGCGTGCACCCGCAGGTCGTGCCCGACCTCGACGCCGACGAGCGCGCGACCGTCGACGGCCTCGTCGACGCGCTGGCCGCGGCCATGACCGAGCGGGTCGTGGCGATCGGCGAGTGCGGGCTCGACGGCGCGACCGGCGATCATCCGCGCCAGGAGCAGGTGCTGCGCGCCCACGTGCGGGCCGCGCGCGCGCTCGGCCTGCCGCTGGTGATCCACGTGCTGCGCGCCCACGACGCCGCGCCGCGGATCCTGCGCGAGGAGCGGGTCGGCGAGGTCGGCGGCGTCGTCCACAGCTTCTCGGGCTCGCCCGAGCTGGTCGCGATCTACGCCGACCTCGGCCTGGCGTGCTCGTTCGCGGGCGCGATCGCCCGGCCCGGCGCGCGTCGACCGGTCGCGGCGGCGCGGGCGGTGGCGGCGGCGGCGCTGCTGGTCGAGACCGACGCGCCCGACCAGGCGCCGGCGCCGGGCGGGGGCCGCAACGAGCCGGCGCGGCTGGTCGAGGTCATCGCCGGGGTCGCGCGGGCGCGCGGCGAGGCGCCCGGCGCGGTCGCCGCCGCCACCGCGGCCAACGCCCGACGGGTGTTCCCGCGGGCCGCGCGTTGGTGGTAGCCCTAGGCGATGGCCACCCACCGCCGGTTCGATCGTACCGCCCGCCTGCTCGGCGACGACGGCGTGGCCCGGCTCGGCGCCGCCACGGTGACGGTGTTCGGCGTCGGCGGCGTCGGCTCGTTCGCCGCCGAGGGGCTGATCCGCAGCGGGGTCGGGCGGGTGATCCTGGTCGACTTCGATCGCATCTGCGTGACCAACGTCAACCGCCAGGTCCACGCGCTCAAGGGCACGCTCGGCAAGTCCAAGGTCGCGGTCATGGCCGAGCGCTTGCGGCTGATCAACCCCGACGCGGTGATCGAGGCGCGGCCCGAGTTCTACAGCGCCGCGACCTCGGCCCGGCTGCTCGTGCCCGAGCCCGACGTCGTGATCGACGCGATCGACAACGTCACCGCCAAGATGCACCTGATCGCGACGTGCGTGCGCGAGCGCGTCCGCCTGGTGTCGGCGATGGGCGCCGCCGCCCGGCTCGATCCGACCGCGGTGCGCGTGGCCGATCTGGCCGACACGAAGATCTGCCCGTTCGCGCGCGACCTGCGCAAGACGCTGCGCAAGAAGCACGGCCTCGACTGCACCGTGCCGACCGGCGTGCTGGCGGTGTACTCCGAGGAGATGCCGCGCGCGCCGCGGGCGCTGGCCTACGACACCGCCGGGTTCGAGTGCGTGTGCCCAGGCGGCGACAACGGCCAGCACGACTGCGAGAAGCGCAACCGCGTCGACGGCTCGCTGGCGTTCGTGCCGGCGATGGTCGGCATGACCGCGGCCGCGACCGCGGTCCAGGTGCTCCTCGGCGAGCGCGCGGTGCGGTGGCCGAGCCGCGGCGCGGTCGACGCCGACGGCGATCGTGATAGGGTCCGCGCACCATGATCACCGCTGGCGACAAGTTCCCCTCCGTCACCATCAAGGAAGCCACCGCCGAGGGCCCCAAGGACGTCGATCCGGCCGCGCTGTTCGCCGGCAAGCACGTCGTCCTGTTCTCCCTCCCGGGCGCGTTCACCCCGACCTGCTCCAAGGAGCACCTGCCGGGCTACGTGGCCCGCTACGACGAGCTCCGCGCCAAGGGCGTCGATCTGATCGCGTGCCTGTCGGTCAACGACGCGTTCGTGATGCAGGCGTGGGCCGAGCAGCACGAGGCGCTCGGCAAGATCGTCATGCTGTCCGACGGCAACGCCGCGCTGACCAAGGCGCTCGGCATCGAGGTCGACCTGGCCGCGCCGCACATGGGCGTCCGCGCCCGCCGCGGCCTGTTCGACATCGTCGACGGCGTCGTCAAGTCGGTCGAGCTCGAGGCGGCCGGCAAGTTCGAGGTCTCGAGCGCCGGCGCCTGCCTGCTCAAGCTGTGACCGTCGCGAGGGTCGTTCGAGCCGTTCGAAGGATCCTCGCCCTCTCGCTGGTGGCGGTGGCGGCCTGTCGGGCCGCGCCGCCGCCGCCGGCCCGGCCGGGCCCCGCCGGTCTGGCCGCGTTCATCGGGCGGCTGGTCGGTCACGATCGCGCCGCCGTCACCGCGGCGGTCGCCGCGACCGCGCTCGATCCCGCGACCTGGGTGACGGTGGTGAGCGGCCCGTATCGCGATCACCACGCCGCCTACGCGCGCGCCTTTCCAGGCGCGACCGCGGGCCTGGTCGCGGCGCTGGTCGCCGGCGGCGCGGTCGCGGTGCGGCCCCACTACGCCGACGATCCCGGCCTGACCGCGGGCCTGCGGCGCGAGCGCCTGGCCGTGCCGGTCGGCCGACCCGGCTGGATCGTCACGGTCGGCGGGCGCGATCTGCCGGTGGTGTTCGTGTGGGCTGGCGCCCGCTGGCGGACCCTGGCCGGGATCGACGCGCTGACCCGGGACGTGATCGGCGCCGCCGATCACGACTGCGCGGTCGCGTACGCCGCGGCTCGGGCCGGCCGCTGCCTCGACGCCAGCGCCCCGGTGGCGGTCGCGGCGCTGACCGGGCGCGCCGACGAGCGCGCGATCGCGTGCCGGCGTTTGATCGCCCTGGCCGGCGCCGGCGCGTGCGAGGACCGTGGTAGCGTGGCGCCCGCCGCGACCCCATGAGTCCGCCGCTGTTCCATCGTCTGCTCGTCGCCAACCGCGGTGAGGTCGCCGTCCGCATCGCGCGGGCCTGCGACGCCCTCGGCATCACGCCGGTGTTCGCGGTGTCCGAGGCCGATCGGGCCGCGCCCTACACCCGCGAGCGCGAGGTGGTCGTGCTGGGGCCGGCCCGGGCCGCGGTCAGCTACCTCGACGTGCGCCGGGTGGTGCAGGCCGCGGTGCAGGCCCGGTGCTCGGCGCTGCACCCGGGCTGGGGCTTCCTGTCGGAGAACCCGCTGCTCGCGACCCTGTGCGCGCAGCACGGCGTGACCTTCATCGGCCCGCCGCCGCACGTGATGGCGTTGATGGGCGGCAAGAGCCCGGCCAAGCGCGCGATGCGCGCCGCCGGCCTCGCGGTCATCCCCGGCAGCGACGGGCCGCTGCCGTCGGCCGCGGCCGCGCGGGCGTGCGCCGACGAGGTCGGCTATCCGGTGCTGCTCAAGGCCGAGAGCGGCGGCGGCGGCCGCGGCATGCGCATCGCCCGCAGCGCCGACGAGGTCGAGGCCGCGTTCGCCGACGCCCAGGGCGAGGCCCGGGGCGCGTTCGGCGACGATCGGGTCTTCCTCGAGCGGCTGATCGAGGGCGGCCGCCACGTCGAGATCCAGGTCTTCGCTGATCGCTACGGCCACGCGATCCACGTCGGCGAGCGCGACTGCACCGTCCAGCGCAACCACCAGAAGCTGATCGAGGAGAGCCCGTCGCCGGTGCTGCCCGACGACGTCCGCGCCCAGACCCTGGCGACCGCGGTGGCCGCGACCCGGGCGATCGGCTACGTCGGCGCCGGCACGATCGAGATGCTGCTCGAGCGCGGGCTCGAGGGCCGGCCGGTGCTGCGGTTCATGGAGATGAACACGCGCCTGCAGGTCGAGCACTCGGTCAGCGAGCAGCGCGCCGGCCTCGATCTGGTCGTGCTCCAGCTCCAGACCGCGGCCGGGCACCCGCTGCCGCTGACCCAGGCCGACGTCCACCTCGACGGCCACGTCATCGAGTGCCGGATCAACGCCGAGGATCCCGACGCCGGGTTCCGGCCGGCCCCGGGCCAGATCGTCCGGTGGCGCGCGCCCGACCTGCAGGACGGCGCGATCCGCGTCGACACCCACGTCGAGCCCGGCTACGTCGTGCCGCCGCACTACGACAGCCTCCTGTGCAAGGTCATCGCCAAGGGCCGCGATCGCGCCGACGCGATCGCGCGCATGCAGCGCGCGCTCGGCGAGCTGGTGTGCGCGGGCGTGCCGACGACGGTGTCGGCGCACCAGCGCATCCTGGCGTCGGCCGCGTTCCGCGACCACCAGTACGACACCCGCACGATCCCCGGCCTATGACCTTCGTCCCGCTCGTCCCCATCGGCACCCCGCTGGCGCCCGCCGCCGACGATCACCGCGCCGCGCTGGCGGTGCTCGAGGATCGCCTGCGCGCGCGCCGGGCCGAGGTCGAGGGCGGCTGGGGGCCCAAGTACGTCGAGCGGGTCCACGCCAAGGGCAAGCTGACCGCGCGCGAGCGGGTCGCGCGGCTGATCGACGCCGGCACGACCGCGCGCGAGGTCGGCACGTTCGTCAACCACGGCGAGGTGTTCCCGGGCGATCAGCGGTCGCCGGCCGCCGGCGTCGTCACCGCGCTCGGGCGGGTGGCCGGGCGCTGGTGCATGATCATCGCCAACGACAACACCGTGGCCTCGGGCGCGTGGTGGCCGCGCACGCCCGAGAAGATCCAGCGGGCCCAGCAGATCGCGCTGCGCCTGCGGCTACCGACGATCTACCTGGTCGACTGCTCGGGCCTGTTCCTGCCCGAGCAGAGCAAGAGCTTCCCGGGCGCCCGCGGCGCCGGCCACATCTTCAAGATGAACAGCCTGCTGTCGGCCTCGGGCGTGCCCCAGCTCGCGGGCGTGTTCGGCGACTGCATCGCCGGCGGCGGCTACATGCCGATCATCAGCGACCGGGTCTACATGACCGAGCAGGCGTACATGGTCATCGCCGGCGCCGCGCTCATCAAGGGCGCCAAGAGCCAGAAGATCACCTCGCTCGACATCGGCGGCCCCGAGGTCCACGTCCACCAGTCCGGCTGCGCCGACGTCCGCGTGCCGGACGACGAGACGCTCCTGGCGTGCCTGCGGCGCGAGGTCGAGCGGCTGCCGTCGTCGGGCGCCGACTACTACCGGGCCGGGCTGGGCGCGATGGCGCCGCAGCACCGGGCCGAGGAGCTGGGCGCGCTCCTGCCGGTCGATCACCGCGAGGTCTACGACGCCCACCAGGTGCTCGCGCGCCTGGTCGATCAGTCGCTGTTCTGGGAGATCCTGCCCGACGTCGGCACCGAGATGATCTGCGGCGTCGCGCGCATCGGCGGGCTCTACGTCGGGCTGGTGATCAACCGCCAGGGCCTGGTCGAGGACCCCGATCGCCCGGGCAGCCAGCGCCCGGCCGGCATCCTGTACCGGGGCGGCATCGCCAAGATCAGCGCGTTCTCGCGCGCGTGCAACGACGACGGCATCCCGCTCATCTGGCTGCACGACATCTCGGGCTTCGACATCGGCCGCGAGGCCGAGGCCCAGGGCCTGCTCGCCTACGGCTCGAGCCTCATCTACACCAACTCGACCAACACCGTGCCGATGTTCTCGGTGCTGCTGCGCAAGGCCTCGGGCGCCGGCTACTACGCGATGGCCGGCATGCCCTACGACCCGGTCGTGCAGCTGTCGACGTGCCTGTCGCGGCTGTCGGTGATGGAGGGGCGGACGCTGGCCATCGCCGCCTACAACACCAAGCTCGACGACGACTTCCAGGTCGCCGTCGCCGATCCGGCCGAGCGCGCCAAGATCGAGGCCGGCATGCGCGAGGTCGAGGCCCGGATCGAGGCGGACATGGATCCGTTCGTCGCGGCCCGGCAGATGGACACCGACGAGATCGTCGAGGTCGGCGCGCTGCGCGGCTGGCTGGCCGACCTGGTCGAGATGAGCTACCAGGCGATCGGCTACCGCCGGGTCAAGAACCCGCGCATCTGGTCGATGCACGACCTGGCCGAGCTGTTCCGCGGAGGACACCGGTGACGCGGGCCAGCCACGAGCGCGTCGACGGCGACCACCTCGCGCTGGTGGCCGACGGCCTCGGGCTGTGGACGCCGTGGGTCGCGGTCGGGCAGGTGGTCGAGCCCGGGCAGGTCATCGGCGTGGTCGAGGTCCTGGGCGTGCGCGCGCAGGTCACCAGCGGCGGCACCCGGGCCGGGCGCGCGCTCGCGGTCACCGGCAGCCGCCACCACCGCGCGCCGATCGATCACGGCGCGGTGCTGGTCGTGCTCGATCCCGCGATCGATCTGGCCGCGACCAGCGGCGCGCCCGCGGCGGCGGCCGCCACCACCGGCGGGCTGACGTTCGTCGCGCCGTCGAGCGGCCGGTTCTACCGCCGGGCGGGCCCCGGCAAGCCCGCGTTCGTCGCGGTCGGCGACGTGATCCGCACCGGCCAGACCGTGTGCCTGCTCGAGGTGATGAAGACCTTCCACCGCGTCACCTACGGCGGCCCCGGGTTGCCGCCGGCGGCGCGGGTCCTGGCGATCGCCATCGCCGACGACGCCGACGTCAGCCCCGGTGACGTCATCCTGGACCTCGAGCCGATCGACCTGGAGGCGCAGCCATGACCTTGCGGTACCAGCTGGTAGTGAAGGGCGGCACGCTGTGCACGCCGGGCGGGCCGATCGTGGCCGATCTCGGCATCCGCGAGGGCCGCATCGCGGCGATCGGTGACCTCGGCAGCGACGCCGCGGCCGGCGAGATCATCGACGCCCGCGGCCTGCACGTGCTGCCGGGCGTGATCGACGCGCAGGTCCACTTCCGCGAGCCCGGCGCGCCGCACAAGGAGGACCTGGCCAGCGGCACCGCCGCCGCGGTCCTGGGCGGCGTGACCGCGGTGCTCGAGATGCCCAACACCGATCCGCCGACCACGACCGTCGAGGCGATGGCCGACAAGGTCGCGCGCCTGCGCGGGCGCGCCCGCTGCGACGTCGGGTTCTTCATCGGCGCGACCCCCGACAACGCCAGCCAGCTCGGCGAGCTCGAGAGCCTGCCCGGGTGCGTCGGCGTCAAGGTGTTCATGGGCAGCTCGACCGGGTCGCTGCTGGTCGCCGACGACGAGGCCCTGGCCCGGGTGTTCGCCAGCGGCTCGCGTCGGATCGCGGTCCACGCCGAGGACGAGGCCCGGCTGATCGAGCGCAAGCCGATCGCGGTCGCGGCCGCGGATCCCGCGGCCCACCCCGAGTGGCGCGACGCCGAGACCGCGCTGGCCGCGACCTGGCGCGCGGTCGCGATGGCCCGGCGCTTCGGCCGGCGCGTCCACGTGCTGCACGTGACCACCGCCGAGGAGTGCGAGCTCCTGGCCAGCGCCAAGGACATCGCGACGTTCGAGATCCCGCCGCAGCACCTGACCCTGGTCGCGCCCGACTGCTACCGCGCGCTCGGCACGCGCGCGCAGATGAACCCGCCGATCCGCGACGCCCACCACCAGGCCGCGCTGTGGGCGGCGGTGACCTCGGGCGCGTGCGATCTGCTGGCCACCGACCACGCGCCGCACACGCTCGACGAGAAGGCCCGCACCTACCCCGCGAGCCCCAGCGGCATGCCGGGCGTGCAGACGTTCCTGCCGATCATGCTCGATCACGTCGCCGCCGGGCGCCTGACGCTGGCGCGGCTGATCGATCTCACCAGCGCCGGCCCCGCCCGGGTCTGGGGCCTGGCCGCCAAGGGCCGCCTGGCGGTCGGCTTCGACGGCGATCTGACGCTGGTCGATCTGGCCGCGCGCCGCACGATCCGCAACGCCGACATGGCGTCCGTGTGCGGCTGGACCCCGTTCGACGGGCGCGAGGTCACCGGCTGGCCGATGGCGACGATCGTCCGCGGCCACCTGGTCATGCGCGACGGCGCGCTGGTCGGCGAGGCCGTGGGCCGGCCGATGCGCTTCGTCGAGACGCTCGCCGCCGTCGCGCCGCCCTGACCCGACGGCGGCGCCGCGGTCCGCCGGCATCGGGCCCCCGATCGGCCGCGACGCTGCGCCCGGCCGGCGCGATCATGATGCGGGTCGCGGGTCGCGCGGCGCGCGCGTGACGCGCGGCGAGCGTCGACGGGCCGAGGCGGCGCCGGGCTTGTCGCGCCGGCGCGCGCGTGCGAGCCTGGTGGGGATGCGTCGCCTCGCCGTCCTCGCCGCGCTCGCCCTGGCCGCCGGGTGCGGCAAGCGCGAGTCGACGCCGGCCCCACCCGCGCCGGGCGCGGCGCGCGACGCGGCGATGGCGCCCGACGGCAGCGCACCGTACGCGGCCGAGGGCAAGCGCCCCGTCAACCCGCGGCGGGCCACGGCGCCGCCGACGATGGCGACCGCGGCCCTCGCGGTCGGGGCCAAGGCCCCGGCGGTGTCGCTGGCCGCGACCACCGGCACGTTCGAGCTCGGGCCGACGCTGGCCGCGAAGGAGCGCGTGCTGCTGGTGTTCTACCGCGGCGACTGGTGACCGTACTGCCGCACGCAGCTCGGTGAGCTGCAACGCGCCGTGCCGGACCTCGAGGCCCGCGGCATCGCCCTGGTGGCGGTGTCTGTGGACGCGCTCGCCGCGAGCACGAAGCTGGCGACCCACCTCGGGCTGACGTTCCCGCTGGCGTCCGATCCGGCGCACACGGCCGTCGACGCGTTCGGCGTGTTCGACGCCGAGAACGAGATCGCCTGGCCGGCGATGTTCGCGATCGATCCCGACGGCACGATCGCCTGGCGCTGGCTCGGCGACGACTACAAGATCCGGATCGCGACCGCCGACGTGGTCGCGGCGCTCGCCGCGCTGCCTGCGACCCGGTGATCGCCGCGCCCGCCCGGCGATGAGACCGCTTGACGACGGCGGCGGCGGCCCGCACCCTGCGGGCGTGGACCTCGGCACCCTCGGCTGGGACGACGCCTGGCAGGCGACCGTGCCGCCCATCGACGGCGGCACCGTCGCGCGGGTCGCGGTCGCGCACCGCGGCGCGGTCGAGGTGCTCGACGGGCACGGCCAGTACTGGGCCGAGCCGACCGGCAAGATGTTCCACAGCGCCGGCGACGCCCGCGGCCTGCCGATCGTCGGCGACTGGGTGGTCGTCAGCGACGCCGAGCGCGCCCGCGCCGACGGCTCGCGCGCGGTGCTGCGCGCGATCCTGCCGCGCCGCACGTGCCTGGTGCGTAAGGCTGTGGGTAAGGCCGATCGGCCGCAGCCGCTGGTCGCCAACGTCGACGTCGCGTTCGTGCTGACCTCGGCCAACCTCGATCTCAACCCGCGCCGGCTCGAGCGCTACCTGGTCGCGATCCGCACCGGCGGCGCGACCCCCGTGATCGTCCTGTCGAAGATCGATCTGATCGCCGATCTGGCCCCGGCGCTGGCGATCGCCGCGGCCGCCGCCGACGGCGCGACCGTGCTGGTGCTGTCGGCGACCCGAGGCGACGGCGTCGACGAGCTCGCGGCCCTGTGTCGCCCCGGCCGCACGGTCGCGTTCCTCGGCAGTTCGGGGGTCGGCAAGACCACGCTGGTCAACCGCCTGAGCGGGGTCGATCGCGCGACCGCGCCGGTGCGGGCCGGCGACGATCGTGGCCAGCACACCACGACCCGGCGCGAGCTGATCATCACCGCCGACCACGGCGTCATCGTCGACACGCCCGGCATGCGCGAGCTGGCGCTGTTCGAGGACCCGGCCGAGACCGCGTTCGACGACGTGGTCGCGATCGCCGCCGGCTGTCGCTTCGCCGACTGCCGGCACCGGGCCGAGCCCGGGTGCGCGGTCGCGGCCGCGGTCGCGGCCGGCGCGCTCGACGGCGCGCGGGTCGCCGGCTACCAGAAGCTCGCCGACGAGCAGGCGGCCCGCGAACGCCGCAACCCCAGCCGCAAGCGCCGCTGATCAGCCGGGCGCGGCGCCGCCGGCCAGCAGCGCCTCGAGCCCGGCCTCGTCGACCACCGGCACGCCGTGCTTGGTCGCGGCCTCGAGCTTGGCCTTGCCGGTGTCGGCGCCGGCGACCAGGTAGCTGGTCTTCTTGGTGACCGAGCCGCCGATCTTGCCGCCGGCGGCGACGATCCGGGCCTCGAACTGCCCGCGCGGCGCCGACAGCGTGCCGGTCACGCACAGGGTCTTGCCGGTGAGCGGGCCCTCGACCACCGCCGCCACGGGCTCGAGCGGATCGACCCCGCGCGCGACCAGCTTGGCGAGCACGACGCGCGCGTGCGGGTCGCGGACGAACTCGTCGACCGCGCGGGCGATGACCTCGCCCACGCCCTCGATCGCGGTCAGGTCCTCGATCAGCTCCGCGGACGTGCGCGCGTCGGCCGCGGCGACCAGCGCCGACACCCGCTGGTACCGTCCCGCGATCGCCTTGGCCACGACCCCGCCGACGTGGCGGACGCCGAGCGCGGTCAGGAGCCGGGTCGCGGTGGCGTCGGCCTTGGCCTTGGCCAGCGCCGCCACCAGGTTGGTCGCGCTCTGCTCGCCGAAGCGATCGAGCTTGATCAGCTGCGGCACGGTCAGGTCGAACAGGTCGGCGACGTCGGCCACCAGCCCGCGGTCGAGGAGCTGCGCCACCAGCTTCTCGCCGAGCCCGTCGATGTTGAGCTGGCCGCGGCCGGCGAAGAACTCGATCGCCGCCTGGCGCTGGGCCGGGCACTGCAGGCGGTTGGGGCACACCAGCACGACCTTGTCGTCCTCGCGGGTCAAGGCCGTGCCGCACTCGGGGCACGCGGTCGGCGCGGTCCAGCGCGGCCGATCGCTGCGCTCGGTCACGCCCAGCACCTGCGGGATGATCTCGCCGGCCTTCTCGATCAGCACGCGGTCGCCGTCGCCGATGTCGAGCCGCGCCACCTGATCCCAGTTGTGCAGCGACACCCGGGCCACGGTCGTGCCCGAGACGTCGACCGGCACCAGGATCGCGACGGGCGTGACCGCGCCGGTGCGGCCGATGTTGATCTCGAGCTCGGCGACCGTCGTCGTCACCTGCCGGGCCGGGTACTTGTAGGCGATGGCCCAGCGCGGGAACTTCGACGTGACGCCCAGCTGGCCGCGCTGATCGAAGCTGTCGACCTTGATGACCAGCCCGTCGATCTCGTACGGCAGCTCGTCGCGCCGGGCCTGCCACGCCGTCACCGCCGCGAGCAGCTCGTCCCAGTCGTCGGCGTGCTGGTTCTCGCGCGAGGTCGGGATGCCGAGCGCGGCGATCCGCGCCAGCGACGCCAGGTGGCCGCTCGCGACGCGCTCGCCGTCGACGACCTCGTACAGGATCGCGTGCATCGGCCGGGCCGCGACCTCGCGCGGGTCGAGCAGCTTGATCGAGCCGGCCGCGAGGTTGCGCGGGTTCTTCCACGGCTCCTCGCCCGCCGCGACCCGGGCGGCGTTGAGGCGCGTGAACACGTCCTTGGCCATGTAGATCTCGCCGCGCACGACCACGTCGATCGGCTCGCGCAGGCGCACGGGGATCGCGCGGATGGTCCGGACGTTGGCGGTGACGTCCTCGCCGATCGTGCCGTCGCCGCGGGTCGCCGCCAGGGTCAGATCGCCGGCGACGTAGGTCAGCTCGATGCCGAAGCCGTCGATCTTGGGCTCGATCGAGAACCGCGGCGCCTCGCCGCCGAGGCCCTTGACGACGCGGTCGTAGAAGGCGCGCAGGTCGTCGGCGTCGTAGGTGTTGTCGAGCGACAGCATCGGCACCGGCCGCACCACCTTGGTGAAGCCCGACAGCGGCACGTGCCCGACCCGCTGGCTCGGCGACCACGGCACGACCCAGGCCGGGTGGTCGCGCTCGACCGCGCGCAGCTGCGCGGCCAACCGGTCGTACTCACCGTCGGCGATCGTCGGCGCCGCCAGCTCGTAGTAGCGGCGATCGTGCTCGGTCAGCGCGGTGGCCAACGCCAGGTACTCGTCGTGGGTCATGGCGCCGGGCAGTGTACGGCGGCCCCGGCCCCGCTACTGACGCGGCCAAACCGAAACAGCCGCCGCCGCTGGATGATCCGGGGCGTCCCAGGTGGGGGGCCCGGCGCGCGGACACACTTCAGACCACGATCGACCACCGCGCCCGGCTGAACGCTCCGGGCCGTCTTCAGGTGGGCCCCCGGCGCACGCCGCCCGAGCAGGTGACCGCGGAGCCACACGACTCCTAGGAGTCGTCGCGGTCCGAGCGCCGCGCGGCGACGTGGTCGCCGGTGTCGGCGTCGTCGTCGTCGCCGGGCACCGGGGCGGCGTCGAGCGGGGCCGGCTCGTCGTGGCCGCGCAGCTCGTCGGCGTGCCAGCGCGGGTGGCCGCCGGTGGGCGCGTCGCTGGCGTCCTCCTCGTGCGCGATCAGCTCGGCGGCGTCGAACGGCTCGTCCTGGACCGCCGGCGGCGGGCTCCAGCTTGGCTGCGGCGCGTCGGCGGCGCTGCCATCGGCGGTCCGGTTCAGGTAGCGCGGGCGCGACTTGCCGTCGGTGAACGCGTCGAGCGACAGGTCGTGGTAGTCGACCTCGTTGTGCGATCCCTCGATCTCCTGGATCTCGAGGATGTCGACCTCGGCGGTGCCGGCCTCGGCCGGGCGCACCGACCCGTCCGCGAGCCGGGCCGGGATCGGGCTGGTCAGCAGGATCGGCCCGTCGAGATCCTCGACCGTCGCGCTCATGAGCGCCGGGTCGAGCTTCTTGCCGACCAGGCAGCCGGCCTTGACCGTGACCTGGAACGCGCGCTCGCCGAAGTACGCGTCGATGGACTCCTTGATGTACCAGAAGACGTCCTGCAGCTCCCTGGCCGGCGCCGGCGATGGCCTTCCACTCGGGCAGGGGGCCGTACTCGACCACCGGCGCGAAGAAGAACTCGCGTGAGCTCTTGAACAGGAGCGTGAACTCCTCGATCTCGATGTGGGGCTGGAGGCCGGCCGCCTCCATCCACCCGACGCAGGTCTCGATCGACGGGTACGACGCGAGGTGGGTGTCGAGGCGATCGAGCGCCTCATGGCGGTCGTGCTTGACCAGCACCTCGCGGTAGATGTCGTGGAACTCGGCCCAGGTGCCTTCGAGCGGGATCGTGCAGCGGACCTCGCCGCCGATCTTGGTCACGCGCGCGAAGTCGGCCATGGCGACCGCCGCGTTGGGCATCTCATTGAGGCCCAGGTTGCACAGCACGAGGTCGTAGACGTCGTCGGCGAACGACAGCCGCGGCAGCGGGCTCTCGGTGCGGAAGTACACGCCCTTCTTGCCCAGCGGCCCGAGGTCCGCGACCTTCTTGCGGGCGACGTCGAGCATCGCGCTCGACGCGTCGATCGCGATGATGCGCGCCGACTCGCCCTTGCGGCGCATCACCTCGACCAGCGGGTAGCCCGTGCCGCAGGAGATGTCGAGGATCTGGCCGCGCTCGGGCAGCGTCAGGTCCCGCAGCAGCATCTTGCCGAACCGCGCCCCCCATACGGGCGCGATCTGGTCATCGTAGATGCGCGCCAGCTTTTCCTGCTTGAGGCTGCGTTTCTCGACCGCCACGGTTGACGTCAGATCTTGGCCTGACCACCTGACGGTTGCAAGCATCATCGCCGTCCGGGACGCGGGATCCCGGGCGTGACGCACCGCGCCTACTTGGGGTCGACGTACAGCGCCTGGCCGGTCTGCGTGAACTCGGCGGCCTTCTCGGCCAGCCCCGCGGCCAGGGCCGCCTCCTCGGCCAGCCCGTGGCTGGCGGCGTAGTCGCGGACGTCCTGGGTGATCTTCATCGAGCAGAACTTGGGGCCGCACATGGAGCAGAAGTGCGCACCCTTGGCCGCCGGCGCCGGCAGGGTCTCGTCGTGGAAGTCCTGGGCGGTGTCAGGGTCGAGCGACAGGTGGAACTGGTCCTGCCAGCGGAACTCGAACCGCGCCTTGGACAAGGCGTCGTCGCGGCGCTGGGCGCCGGGGTGACCCTTGGCCAGGTCGGCGGCGTGGGCGGCGATCTTGTAGGCGATCACGCCGTCCTTGACGTCCTTCTTGTTGGGCAGGCCCAGGTGCTCCTTGGGCGTCACGTAGCAGAGCATCGCGGTGCCGAACCAGCCGATCATCGCCGCGCCGATCGCGCTGGTGATGTGGTCGTAGCCCGGCGCGACGTCGGTCACGAGCGGCCCGAGCGTGTAGAACGGCGCCTCCTGGCAGA
Organism: Myxococcales bacterium; assembly: GCA_016717005.1. NCBI lineage: Bacteria > Pseudomonadati > Myxococcota > Myxococcia > Myxococcales > Myxococcales bacterium. The sequence goes on from JADJUF010000028.1 coordinate 20,906, forward strand.
TCTTCATCTGCAGGTCGACGTTCTCCTTGATCTTGTGCATCGGCACGTGGCCGGGGCCCTCGATCATCACCTGGATGTCGTGCTTCCACGCGATCTTGGTCAGCTCGCCGAGCGTGTCGAGCTCGGCCAGCTGCGCGCGGTCGTTGGCGTCGGCGATCGAGCCGGGCCGCAGGCCGTCGCCGAGCGAGAACGCGACGTCGTACTTCTTCATCACCGCGCAGATGCGCTCGAACTCGGTGTAGAGGAAGTTCTCCTTGTGGTGCGTCAGGCACCACTTGGCCATGATCGAGCCGCCGCGCGAGACGATGCCGGTCGTGCGGTTGGCGGTCCACGGGATGTAGGGCAGGCGCACGCCGGCGTGGATCGTGAAGTAGTCGACGCCTTGCTCGGCCTGCTCGATCAAGGTCTCGAGGAACAGCTCGATCGTCAGGTCCTCGGCCTTGCCGTTGACCTTCTCGAGGCACTGGTAGATGGGCACCGTGCCGATCGGCACCGGCGAGTTGCGGACGATCCACTCGCGGGTCTCGTGGATGTTGTCGCCGGTCGACAGGTCCATGACCGTGTCGGCGCCCCACTTGGTCGACCAGCGCAGCTTGTCGACCTCCTCGCCGATCGACGAGCTGACCGCCGAGTTGCCGATGTTCGCGTTGATCTTGGTGAGGAACTTCGAGCCGATGATCATCGGCTCGCTCTCGGGGTGGTTGATGTTGGCGGGGATGATGGCGCGGCCGCGGGCGACCTCGCTGCGCACGAACTCGGGGCCGGTGGTCGCGTCGAGGCCCTCGCGGATCGCGATGAACCGCATCTCGGGCGTGATCATCCCCTGCCGCGCGTAGTGCATCTGGGTCCGGTTGCCGTCGTCCCCGGCGGCGATGCGCGCGTCGATCCAGGCCTTGCGCAGCTTGGGCAGGCCCTGGTGCAGGTCGTGGCCGGTCGGGCCCGAGGTGTCGTAGACGTCGAACGGGGCCTCGCCGCCGCTCAGGTGGACCCGCCGGACCGGCACCGCGACCTCGCCGGCGTCGACGTAGATCTTCTCGGACGCCGGGAAGCCGTCGATCGGGGCCAGGTCGCCGACCGGGTCGGTCGCCTGGGGCAGCGAGGTGCGCTTGCCGTTGCCGTTGCCGTTGCCGTTGGTGCCGTTGCCGTTGGTCGCGCTCATGGTCGCTTCCTTCCCCCGATGGCCGCGCACGCGCGGGTCGGGCAAGTTCGAGGGGTCGCACGCGCACGCCGCGTGCCTCTCAGCCGGATGGCTCCCCCAGCGTTGGGTGTGTGGGTGAAGGCGGACCCTATCGCAGCGGCGGCGGATTGCAACCCGGGGGCGGTCGCGGTCGCCTTACTCGGGCGGCTGAGTTGGGCGAGGCGGGCGAGGCCATCGGATGTCGGCCGTCGCGCTGACCCGTCCGCCGGACTCCGAGACCTCGAGTCGGAAATCTGCGTACGACGCCAGAATCGACCGAGGCTCCGCCGCAGCGATGTCCTGGCCGTCGTACGCGATCACTGGGACCGCCCAGCCCGACGCGACCACCAATCCAATGAACGCTCGTAGTGCCTCGACCCACTTGAACGAGTCCGGCCCCGAAAGCACGACACCGAGGTCGCCAATCACCACACGTCCGAGCGGTGGCGCACCAGGCGCAGCGACCACTTTCGCGAATCGCTCCACCAGTGTCCGCAGTCCGCGAGATGCTCCCGGTTCAGTCGGAAGATAGGCCACTCCGTCGGCCGCGTTGCTCCAACCGCCAGTGGGCTGCCCGATCGGATCGAGCTGCACGAGCCATTCGCGCGTGTCCTTGCCTATCGGGCCCAAGTCGATGGCGCTCGCACGTACGGTGTCAGAGCGGTACCCCGTGATGAATACAAACGCTGCAGCGATCGGGCTGCGGGCTTCGGAGCCCGGGTCCACGTCTAGCCAGTCCACGATGGGCATCGCGGGGCTCGCTCCGAACACCCATCCGTGTTGCCGCAGCACCTCGCGGACATGTGTCGCAAGCCAGGATCCACCTAGCGGGAATGCCTTCGGCCCAAGCACTCCAACCAGATCGAGTTCGTGTCGCCCGGTCGCCGACGGGCCGAAGCGGTGCTTCTTGACCTCGATCCAGCGACCGCGCTCGCGCGACTCGACGCCGACCTGCAGCACGGTGTCGGCGGCGAAGACCCACGGCGAAGGCGCGTCGCTCGAGATCTCCTCGCAGAACACCAGGCCGATGCCGTGCTTGGCGGCGAACTTCATCGCGGCGTCGACGTGGAGGCGGTCGGACGACGAGCCGATGCCGTAGCCTTCGATGAGCGAGTCGACCAGGAACACGACCGGCTTGCCACCGGCGGCGGCAACCGCGCCCTGTAAGGACTCCAGGCTCGCCACCAGATCCGGCTGGTCGGGATCGAGATCGAGCATGAGGCCGACGTAGACGCGCGGTCCGTCTGGGGACGTCGCGCACGCCGGCAGCATGGCGACACGCTCGGCCGGCAACGATGGCCGCGCTGACTGGAGCTGCGCGATGTACTCGGTCGGCAGGATCTCCACGCAGCCGACGGCGACATCGCCGCCGAGCGCGCGCGCCAGCTCGAGCGCGACCTGGATGCCCACCAGCGTCTTGCCAGCGCCGCTGCCCCCGCGCACGACCACGGTTGCCGACCAAGCGTCGCCGAGTCGCCGGACCAGGCGCCAGCCGCCGCCCAGCAGCACGTCGAGCCCGAGGTCACCCGTCGGCACGGTGCGGATCATGTCCGTCACGCCACGTCCTTCAGGGCGAACGTCGCCCGGACGTCGTCTCGGGCATGGTTGGCAGACCGCGCGCGCTTGATCCCCTTGCGCTCGGCGACGAGCAGCTCCACGTAGCTGCTCGCCATCTTGGTGAGTTCACGCTGGCCCCGCTCGGTGAGCGCACCAGGTTGAGCGAGCAGCCGGTGTGCGAGGTCGAGCGCGTCGCCGAAGTTTCCGGCCCGCGCGAAGCAGGCCACGCCCGACGTCCCGATGAGGCTTCGTGCGTCACGATCGGCCGAGGTCAACGCGAGCGCCAAGGACTGGTAGCTCCGTGCGGCATCGCGATAGAGATCCTTGGCGCGGCCGAGGTCTCCCGCGATCTCGGCGCGCTCGGCCTCGAACGCACACTCCTCGCCGTGCTGCTTCCGCGGGTCCAGCCAGACGCTCACGGATACTCCTCCACGAAGATCTCGACAGGGGCTTTGCGAAAATTGGTGACGATGGCAAACCCGCGCTCGTGACCGCCGTGCTCTTCGAGTTGCTTGAGCTTGACCCTCGTCCTCGCAGCGGTCGACTGCGACCCATCGCCGATTCCGCTGAGCTCCAAGCGTTCCGGCGGGACTTCGTCGCCCGCGTCCACCGGCCGAACCCAGTAGTCACATCCCTCGTCCGTGGTCGAGCGGTGAACGACGACGCGACCGAGGACCTGGTGGGCGGCGGCGATCCCGACGGCCTCGCCGCCGTGCTCGGCCGTGCGCTTCGGATCGGCCAGCCATTCTCGCTCGTTCGGCTCGATCGGCGTTCGAACGATCATGGCGTCCAGACGCTCGTCGGCTCGGCGGACAAGGGCCGGATCCTCGAGTCGGCGCCCGTGCCGGCGCTCGAGCATCACCGAGGCAGCGGCCGTGAGCCCGTCCATCACCCGACGCGCCACCCACGGGTGGTCGCGCAGCGTCCGCAGATCGAGCACCAGCGTCACGGACCGGACTGTAGCAGAGGGCGCGGTCCATCACGTACGCTCGGCCATGGCCTATGACGAGCGCCTCGCGGCGCGGGTGCGCGCGCTGCTGGCGAAGGGCGGGCACGAGGTGGTCGAGAAGACGATGTTCGGCGGGCTGTGTTTCATGGTCGGCGGCCACATGTGCTGCGGGCTCGCCAAGGAGGCGCTGATGCTGCGGGTCGGCAAGGACGCCTACCCCGACGTCCTCGACCTGCGCCACGCCCGGCCGATGACCTTCACCGGCCGGCCGCTCGCGGGCTACGTCTACGTCGACCCGGCCGGCTACAAGACCGACGCGGCGCTGGCCCGCTGGCTCGAGCGCGGCACCGACTTCGTGGCGACCCTGCCGCTGCGCGTGGCGCGCAAGCCGAGCCGGACCGTGGCCGCGAAGCGCCCGCGCTCGGCGGCGCAGGCGACCGCGACGAGGCGCCCGCGCCCGGTGGCGCCCCGGCGCCGCTAGTTGATCGTGTAGTTGAGCGTGTACGCGCCGGTCGTCGCGAGGAAGCCGTCGACGACCAGCCAGTAGAGGCCCGGGCCCGAGCCGGTCGCGCCGGTGAACGACGACAGGCGGATCGGCGTCACCGAGCCGCACGGCGCGAGGCCGTCGTCGTTGCAGGTCACGTCGGCGGCGACGCCGGCCTTGCGCAGGTAGATCACCGAGTCCCAGCTGGTCGGCGTCGTGCACGTGCTGGCCGCGACCGTGGGCACGATCGCGGGGCACGACAGGAAGTAGTAGGCCTGCTCGCCGGCGGTCGAGCTCGACGAGCAGCTCGGCGCCCAGGTGTTGGGCGCGCCGACGGTGGTGCCGGTGACCGTGCCCGTGCCGGTGCTGATCGCGGTGCCGGTGCGGCCGCCGCGGGTGAACGTCAAGGTCAGCGCGCCGGTGGTCTGGAACGAGCTGTACTGATCGGCGACGAGGCAGTACTGGCCGGCGGCGAGCGCCAGCGCGCCCTGGCTCTGGAGCACCGAGCAGCTGTCGTCGAAGCAGCTCTGCAGCGCGCCGAGCGCGGTGCAGCTGCCGGCGAAGACGCGCAGGTCGGTGTCGAAGCTCGAGCCGAACGTGTCGACGTAGACCACCTCGGCCGCCGGCAGCGTGAACGTGTAGAACACGTCGCGGCCGCCGGTCGAGCCGCAGAAGCTGCCGCTGAAGTCCTGATCGTTGCGGGCCGCGGTCAGGTCGACAGTGAACACGCCACCGCCGGAGATGTTGATCGCGCCGCTGGGGCCGTCGTTGGTCGGGCAGATCGCGTCGCTGCCGTTGCAGTCCTGGTCGATGCCGTCGCCGCAGATCTCGGCGGTCGGGCTGCCGGCGGTGGCGCTGCACTGGACGCCGTTGCCGGCGGCGTTGCAGACGTTGGCGCCGGTGCGGGCGCACGCGCCGACGCCGACCGAGCAGCTGACGCCGACCGGGAAGCCGTTGTCGACGCCGCCCTGGCAGTCGTCGTCGAGGCCGTTGCAGAGCTCGACCGTCGAGCCGGTCGCGTCGTTGCACACCGCGACGCCGCCGGCGCCGCACACCAGCACGCCCTCGGCGCAGGCGTCGGTGTCCGGGCCGTCGCACGCCGCGCCCAGGTTGAAGCCCTCGTCGACGCGGGTGTCGCAGTCGTCGTCGAAGCTGTTGCACAGCTCGACCGAGTCGCCGGTCAGGTCCGAGCAGGTGGTGCCGCCGGTCGCGGCGCACACGATCATGCCCTCGGTGCACAGGTCGGGGTCGGCGCCGTCGCACGCGGTGCCGAGCGAGAAGCCCTCGTCGGTCATGCCGTCGCAGTCGTCGTCGGCGCCGTTGCAGGTCTCGGCCGTGGGCCCCCCGGCGCTGGCGCTGCAGGTGGTGCCGGCGCCGGTCGCGTCGCAGACGATCATGCCGGTGCGGACGCAGCCGCCGGTGCCCGCGGTGCAGGTCTGGCCCAGGGTCGGGAAGGTCTCGTCGACCGCGAGGTTGCAGTTGTCGTCGACGCCGTTGCAGACCTCGGCGGTCGGGACGCACGCGTCGGGGCCGGGCGTGGCGTCGGTCGCGTCGACGGCGGCGTCGGTGGCGTCCGGGGCGGGCTCGGCATCGGTCGCCGCGTCGACCTCGGCCGCGTCGACGGCGGCGTCGGGCGGCGTCGCCACTTCGGACGACGCGCACGCGCCGAGAGTGAGGGCGAGCACGCCGCTCAGGGCGACGACGAAACGCTGCATCGACGCATCCTATCATCGTCGGCCCGACCGCTGGCAAACAGAGGCGGCGCGGCTGTGCTACGACTCACGACTCACGACGACGGAGGTCCTCGATGTCTCAGGAAAACCCTGCCCCGAACCGCCTGCCGGTCGCCGGCCAGTCCGCACCCCTGGGCCTGTCGGCCGAGGAGCTCGAGGACGGCATCCGCCGCCTCAAGGCCGAGCGCAACGCGGTCATCCTCGCGCACTACTACCAGGAGTCGGACCTGCAAGATCTGGCCGACTTCGTCGGTGACTCGCTGCAGCTGTCCCAGGCGGCGGCCGCGACCCAGGCCGACGTGATCGCGTTCTGCGGCGTCCACTTCATGGCCGAGACCGCGAAGATCCTGAACCCCGACAAGATCGTCGTGGTGCCCGATCTCGAGGCCGGCTGCTCGCTGGCCGACGGCTGCCCGGCGCCGGCGTTCGCGCACTGGCTCGAGAAGTACCCGGGCCACACCGTGGTCAGCTACATCAACTGCTCGGCCGAGGTGAAGGCGCTGTCCGACGTGATCTGCACGTCGTCGAACGCGGTCAAGATCGTCAAGGCGCTCGGCGACGTGCCGATCGTGTTCGCGCCGGACAAGCACCTGGGCGCGTTCGTGCAGAAGCAGGCCGACCGCCCCGACCTGGTGCTGTGGCAGGGCACCTGCATCGTCCACGAGACCTTCTCCGAGCGGCGGCTGCTCGGGCTGATGGCGGCGCACCCCGACGCCGACGTGATCGCCCACCCCGAGTGCCACGCCGGCATCCTGCGCCACGCCCACCACGTGGCCTCGACCTCGGGCCTGATCGCCTACGCCAAGAAGTCGCCCAAGACCACGTTCATCGTCGCGACCGAGGCCGGCATCCTGCACAAGATGGCCGCCGAGGCGCCCGGCAAGGTGCTGATCCCGGCGCCGCCCGAGGACGAGAGCTGCGCGTGCAACGTGTGCCCGCACATGCGGCGCAACACGCTCGAGAAGCTGTACCTGGCGCTGCGCGATCTGCAGCCGCAGGTCGACGTGCCCGAGCCGGTGCGGGTGCGCGCGCTCGCGCCGATCCAGCGCATGCTCGAGATGAGCGCGTGAGCCCGCGGCGCCGGGGCCTCGTGGCGCTGGCGCTGGCGGCGGCCGCCTGCGGCGGGAAGCGCACGCCGCCGCCGGCCCCGACCGCGGGCGACGCGGCGACGGCGGTGGTCGTCGCCGCCGCTGACGCCGCTGCGGTCGACGCGGCCGACGGCGTCCGGATCCCGGACGAGAGCCGCGAGCTGGTGCTGGTGGTGGTGCCGGACTGGGACGCGACGTCGGCGACCGTGAGCCACTGGCGGCGCGCGGCCGGCGGCTCCTGGCAGGCGGTGCGGGCGCCGTGGCCGGCGGTGATCGGCCACACCGGGATCGCCTGGGGCCAGGGCCTGCACGGCGACGGCGCGCCGGCCGGCCGGGCCGGGCCGATCAAGCGCGAGGGCGACGGCCGCTCCCCGGCCGGCATCTTCGCGCTCGGGCCGACCTACGGCCGCGCGCCGACGGCGCCGGCCGGCGCCCGGGTCAAGTACACCGCGGTCACCGACCGCTGGCGCTGCGTCGACGACGCCGCCTCGACGCACTACAACCGCGTCCTCGACGAGGACACCGTCACCAAGGACTGGGCGTCGGCCGAGGACCTGCGCCGGCGCGATCACCTCTACGACTGGGTGGTCGACGTGCGCCACAACCCGGCGGCCGTGCCCGGCGGCGGCAGCTGCATCTTCTTGCACGTCTGGCGCGGCCCCACCGACGGCACCGTCGGCTGCACCGCGATGGCGGCGCCGGTGCTGGCCGAGCTGATCGCCGGGCTCGATCCCGCGGCCCGGCCGGTGCTGGTGCAGCTGCCCGCGGCCGAGCGCGCCGCGCTGGCCGAGGCCTGGGGCCTACCGCCCGGGCGGTGACCGACGGGCAGCTCAAGGCGCGGTGTCGTGCCGATACTGTACATTGGTTCAGTGTCGGCGCCACGGATCTGCTGCCTCGACCTCGACACCTTCTTCGTGTCCGTGGAGCGGCTGCTCGATCCGTCGCTGGTCGGCCAGCCGGTGGTGGTCGGCGCCAGCCCGGGCCAGCGCGGCGTGGTCACTGCGTGCAGCTACGAGGTGCGCGCGCTCGGCGTGCGGTCCGGGATGGCCATCGCCGAGGCGGTGCGCCTGGCCCCCGACGCGATCTACCTGCCCACCCGGCACGGCGTCTATGCGCCCTACGCCGGGCGGGTCCGCGAGGTGCTGGCGCTGCACACGCCGAGCGTCCAGACCGCGAGCATCGACGAGTTCTATCTCGACTTCACCGGCTGCGAGCGCCTGTACCACCGCGCCGGTGACGTCGACGGCGACGCCACGATCGAGCGCACGCTGCGCGAGATCTGCGCGCGGATCAAGCGCGAGGTCGGGCTGCCGGCGAGCGTCGGCATCGGCGTGACCCGGGCGATCGCCAAGATCGCCAGCGGCGTCGCCAAGCCGGCCGGCGTGCGGCTGGTGCGCGCCGGCGCCGAGCGCGGGTTCCTGGCGCCGCTGCCGGTGCGCAAGTTCCCGGGCATCGGGCCGGTGACCGAGGAGCGGCTGCGGCGCGCCGGCGTCGCCACGCTCGGCGAGCTGGTCGCGCTGCCGCCCGGCCCGACCCGCGCGCGCTTCGGCGGGCTCGTCGATCTGATCGCGGCCGAGCTCGCCGGGGAGGTCGGGGCGTGGATCGGGCGCGACCGGCCGGCCTTCCTCGAGCACGATCCCGAGGGCGCGACCGGCGGCAGCATCTCGAACGAGCGCACGTTCGCGCACGACGTCGGCGATCGCGGCGCGGTCGAGCGCCAGCTCCTGGCGTTGGTCGAGCGGGTGTGCTGGCGTGCGCGCGGCCGCGGCGTCCGCGCGCGCACGGTCACGCTGCGCCTGCGCTGGGCCGACTTCGTCACGGTCACCCGGGGGCGCACGCTGCCGGCCACCAACCACGACCCCGACGTCTGGGCCTGCGTGCGCGCGCTGGCCGCCGCCGCGCAGGCCGAGCGACCGGGCGCGCGCGTCCGGCTGGTCGGGGTCAAGCTGTCGGGCCTGGTGGTCGCGACCCAGCTCGAGCTGCCGCTCGACGCGCCGGCCCGGGCGCCGGTCGACGACGCCGTCGACGGCGTCCGCGATCGCTTCGGCTTCGACGCCATCCGCCTGGGCGCGGTCGACGGCCGCCAGCGCTGGCTCGAGGCCGAGCCGCGGCCGCGGCCGGGCGCCGGGCGGGACGAGGTCAGCTCGTCGGGCCGACCGCGGCGCCGGTGAGCCACTGCTCGATCAGCCAGTCGTCGGCGGGGCCGGCGGCGGTGACCAGCGGCGACACGAAGTAGCCCTTGGGCTGCGACGCGGCGATCGCCGGCGACGTGGCGAGCGGCTCGTCGGTCACGACCGCGTCGCCGATGTAGCTGGCGTGGACGAAGCGGACGTCGGCGCCGCGCACGACGACCAGGCCGACGTGGTTGGCCAGGCCGATGACATAGACGCCGTCGCCGAGCGCGGCGATGCGCGTCGCCAGCTCGGCCGGCGGGATGCTCAGGAACCGGTGGACCTCGCCGCGCCCGCCGACCAGGCTCTGCTGGATCCGCAGCGCCGCCGCCTGACCGAGCTTGAAGCGATCGTGCAGGCGGAACCCGGCGCCGCCCAGCACCGCGCCGACGAAGTAGCTGCACGAGATGGTCTGGTCGGGCGCGAACGGCCGGGTCGCGGTGCTGTCGCGGCCCATGCCCCACGGCATGCCGAGCCAGGTCGGCGCCAGGTCGCGCGTGATCGCCGCCACCAGCGCCGCGCTCGCGCGATCGCGGATCTCGGCGCGCGCCGCCGCCGTCGTCGCCGCCGCCCACTCGGCCGCCAGCGTCGCGCGCGTCGCCGCCAGCTCCGCCACCGCGCGATCCCACGCCGCGCCCGGGTCGCGCGCGTCCGCGGCGATCGCCGGAGGCGGCCGGCGGGACGCTGATGGCTGCGATCGCGCCGGCTCGGAGCGTCCGCAGGCGAGGGCCAGGATCAGCACGGCGAGGGCAGGGCGCATGCATCGCCAACGCGCCGGTCGCGGAGACTATTGCGGGGCCCGGATCCGGAACCGGAACCGGATCCGGAACCGGAACCGGAACTGGAACCGGAACCGGAGCCGGAACCCGATCCCGGATCCCGATCCCGACCCCGATCACACCATCACACCGCCTTCATCCCGACGCCGGTCGCCTCGACCGCGGCGGCGATCGCCAGGAGCGCGTCCTCGCTGCCGGCGGCGCCGACGAACATGATCGACAGCGGCCGGCCGCGGTCGTCGACGCCGCTGGGCACGGCGATCGCGGGCAGGTCGCACAGGTTCGCGAGCGGCGTGTAGAGGCCGAGGGCGCGCAGGAGCATCAGGTCCTGGCCGCCGGCGAGCAGCGCGCGCGACAGCGCCGGCGGCGGGATCGCGGTGGTCGGCATCGCCAGGATCGGGGTGCGCTCGAGCGCGCGCGCGGTGGCGTCGACCAGCGCGCGCCGCTGCGCGACCAGGCGCGCGACGTCGGCGGGCGCGAACGCGCGGCCGAGCGCGACGTTCATGCGGCCGGCCGGCGACAGCGGCCGCGCGGCGTCGCTGCTGCCGGCCAGCTCGACCGCGCCGATCAGCCCGCCGAGGAACGTCGCGCAGCCGGCGCCCGCCACGTCGACCTCGACGACCTCGACGTCGAGCGCCGCCAGCGCCCGCGCGAACGCGCGCTGGATCGAGCGACACGCGCGCGCCGGCCCGAGCTGGCGGATCACCCCGATCCGCGCCGGCGCCGCGGCCGCGACCGCGCGCACGTCCTGGGCGGCCATGACCTGCCACAGCCGGGCGCAGTCAGCGACCGTGCGCGCCAGCGGGCCGGGCACGTCGAGGGTCGCGACCGCGCTGCGGTAGCCGTCGGCGAGCCACGCGGTGCGCCCGGGCTTGAGCCCGACCAGCCCGCAGAACGCCGCCGGGATGCGCACGCTGCCGAGGCCATCGGAGCCGAGGCCGTAGCGGGCCTGGCCCGACGCGATCGCGACCGCGGTGCCGGTCGACGAGCCGCCGGGGAAGTAGCCGCGCGCGCGCGGGTTGCGCGGCATCGGCCACGGCATCAGCGCGCCGACGCCGTCCATGCCTAGCTCGGTCAGCTTGGTCTTGCCGATCACCCGGCCGCCGCCGGCGCGGATGCGCGCGACGATCGTGGCGTCGGCGTCGGCCCGCGGCGCGCCCGCCAGCACGCCGCTCGAGGTCGTCAGGCCGGCCAGATCGATCGCGTCCTTCACCACCACCGCCGCGTCGGCCAGCGGCCCGGGCGCGGTCGCCGGCCAGTCGAGCTCGCACACCAGCGGCGAGGTGTCGTCGTCGGCCAGCCCCGGCTCGGGCGCGCGCCCGGCCATGCGCTCGACCGCCAGCGCCGGCACCGCGGTCCGGGCTAGCAGCGTCAGCGCGCGGCCGGGCGCGCGGCGGCGCAAGAACCGCTCGGACAGCGCGAGGAACCCTGCGTCGGCGACGGGCATCTCGCCAGTATCGTCCGCCTGGCCGCGGCCGTCACGCGGCCCGCGCCCCGGGCGAACCCCGGTTGCCGGACCGGCACCGATTGGCGTCGCCGCGCCCGCGCCGGGTATGTTCCCGCGCCATGGCCGAACCCGTGCTCCCGTCCCACGCCCGCGTCGTCGTCATCGGCGGCGGCATCATCGGCTGCTCGGTCGCGTACCACCTGGCCCACGCCGGCTGGAAGGACGTGGTCGTGCTCGAGCGCGATCGCCTGACCTCGGGCACGACCTGGCACGCGGCCGGGCTGATGGTCACGTTCGGCTCGACGTCCGAGACCTCGACCGAGCTGCGCAAGTACACCCGCGATCTGTACGCGCGCCTGCCGGCCGAGACCGGCCAGGCCACCGGGCTCAAGCAGTGCGGCTTCATCGAGGTCGCGGCCGATCGCGACCGGCTCGAGGAGTACCGCCGGGTCTCGGCGCACAACCGGTACCTGGGCATCGACGTCCAGGAGATCTCGCCGCGCGAGGTCGCCGACCTGTTCCCGATCGCGCGCACCGACGACCTGCTCGCCGGGTTCTACGTCAAGGACGACGGCCGGGTCGATCCGGTCGACGTGACGATGGCGCTGGCCAAGGGCGCGCGTCAGGCCGGCGCGACGATCGTCGAGGGCGTGGCCGCCACCGGCGTGACCCGGCGCGGCGGCGCGGTCACCGGCGTCACCACCGCCCACGGCACGATCACCTGCGAGTACGTCGTCAACTGCGCCGGCATGTGGGCGCGCCAGCTCGGCGAGGCGAGCGGCGTCGTCATCCCCAACACCCCGGCCGAGCACTACTACCTGATCACCGAGCCGGTGCCGGCATCTCGGCCGAGCTGGCCGGTGCTCGAGGACCCGGGCTCGTACGGCTACTTCCGCGAGGAGGTCGGCGGCCTGATGATCGGCCTGTTCGAGCCGGTGTGCGCGCCGTGGCAGGTCGAGGGCATCCCCGCCGACTTCTCGTTCGGCTCGCTGCCGCCCGACTGGGAGCGCATGGGCCCGTACCTCGAGAAGGCCATGGCCCGGGTGCCGGTCAGCCTCAAGACCGGCATCAAGAAGTTCTTCTGCGGCCCCGAGTCGTTCACGCCCGACCTGCGCCCGTGCGTCGGCGAGGCGCCCGAGCTGCGCGGCTACTTCGTCGCCGCCGGGCTCAACTCGATCGGCATCCTGACCGGCGGCGGCCTCGGCCGGGTCCTCGCCCACTGGATCATGACCGGCCGGCCCGACGTCGACGTCACCGGCATGCACGTCGATCGCCTGCAGCCGTACCAGTCCAACCCCGAGTACCGACGCGTGCGCACGGTCGAGTCGCTCGGCATGGTCTACCAGTGCCACTACCCGACGCGATCGATGCAGACCGCGCGCGGCGCCAAGCGCTCGGCGCTGCACGATCGCCTCGCGGCCCGCGGCGCCTACTTCCGCGACGTCAGCGGCTGGGAGGGCGCCGACTGGTACGCGCCGGCCGGCGTCGAGCCGGTGTCGGAGCTGACCTGGGGCAAGCCGAGCTGGTTCCCGTACTGGGCCGAGGAGCACCACGCCGCGCGCGCGGGCGTGATCGTCATGGACATGTCGTTCATGTCGAAGTTCGAGGTCGCCGGCCGCGACGCCGGGCGGGTGCTCGACTGGATCTCCGCCAACAAGGTCGACGGCGCCGCCGGCGTCATCACGTACACGCAGTGGCTCAACGAGGGCGGCACGCTCGAGGCCGACCTCACCGTCACCAAGCTGGCCGACGATCGCTTCCTCGTGGTCGCGTCCGACACGGTGCCCCGCCACGTCCAGGCGTGGCTCGCGCGCCACACGCCGGCCGACGCCCACTGCCACGTCACCGACGTGACCTCGGGCTACTGCCAGCTCAACGTCCAGGGGCCGCGCTCGCGCGAGCTCCTGGCCGCGGTGACCTCGTGCGATCTCGGCAACGCCGCGTTCCCGTTCCGGACCGCGCGCGAGATCGACGTCGGCTTCGCCCGGGTCCTGTGCGTGCGCATCACCTACCTGGGCGAGCTCGGCTACGAGCTCTACATCCCGACCGAGCAGGCGGTGCACGTCTACGAGCGCCTCGTCGCCGCCGGCGCGCCGCTGGGCCTGCGCCACGCCGGGCTCAAGGCGCTGGCGTCGCTGCGGCTCGAGAAGGCCTACCGCGACTACGGCCACGACATCGACAACACCGACGCGGTGCTCGAGGTCGGGCTGGGCTTCGCGGTCGATCTGAAGAAGCCGGGCGGCTTCCTCGGCAAGGACGCGGTCGTCGCGCACAAGGCCGCCGGGCCGCTGCGCAAGCGGCTGGTGCAGCTGCGCGTGCTCGATCCCGAGCCGCTCTTGTTCCACGCCGAGGTGATCTGGCGCGACGACCGCGCGGTCGGCTACGTGCGCGCCGGCTCGTACGGCCACACGCTCGGCGGTGCGGTCGGCCTGGCGATGGTCGACGCCGGCGGCGCGCCGGTCGACGCCGCGTACCTCGCCAGCGGCGCCTGGACCGTCGAGATCGCCGGCGCCCGCTACCCGATCGCGGTGTCGCTCCGGCCGATGTACGACCCCGACAACGCCCGCGTGAAGGCCTGAGCCGGCGAGCCCCGGCGCGCTCAGCTCGCGACCCGGTTGCGGCCGGCTTCCTTGGCTACGTACAGCGCGCGATCGGCGGCGCCGACCAGCTCGTCGGCGGTGGCGATGCCGTCGGCCAGGGCGGCGGCGCCGATCGAGATCGTCACCGCCATCGGCTCGCCGCCCTCGACCTCGACCCGCAGCTCCTCGACCCGGCGGCGCAGGCGCTCGGCCAGGGGCAGCGCGTGATCGAGCGCGGTGGCGCGCAGGATCACGACGAACTCCTCGCCGCCGAACCGCGCGACCACGTCCTCGTTGCGGATCGCGCGCGCCAGCGTCGTGGCGACCGCGGTCAGGACCGTGTCGCCGACCAGGTGGCCGCGCTCGTCGTTGACGCTCTTGAAGTGGTCGACGTCGATCATCAGCAGCGCCAGCTGGGTGCCGTGGCGGTGCGCGAACCGCAGCTCGGCGTCGAGGCGCTCGTCGAAGTAGCGCTTGTTGTACAGCTGCGTCAGCGGGTCGCGCAGCGCCGACAGCACCACCCGCTCCTGGAACGAGTCGTCGAGCGCGTCGTGGTAGGTGAACTTCAGGATCGACGAGCGGCCGACGTGGAGCTTGTCGCCGTCCTCGAGCTTGACCGTCCCGCTGACCCGGACGCCGTTGACGAACGTGCCGTTGCGGCTGCCGAGGTCCTCGAGCCAGATCGCGCCCTCGGACGCGCGGATCCGGGCGTGGTGCCGCGACACGCCGTCGTCGTCGAGGCACAGCTCGGCGCGCAGGCTGCGGCCGATCCGGATCTCGCGGCCCTCGAGCCGGATCAGCGTCCCGACCCGGGGCCCGGCCAGCACCACCAGCGACGCGCGATCGCGGACCGTCGTGCTCGGGCTCGGCACCTCGGTCTCGTGCGTGACGTTGGTGTCGCTGTCCCAGTCGGTCAAGCGCTGGCGACTGTAGGGAGCCCGGCGCCGGCGGTCAATGACGTCGCACCGGAGCGGCTAGGAGGACCACTGAGGGATCGCCGAGCTCCCGGATCCAGCCGACCGCCGCGGCCCGACCGCCGGGGCCGCGGGCCACGGCCCGGGCCGGTCCGGCGAAGCGGGCGACCACGCGCCCGTCGAGCACGACCTCGCGGCCGCGGATCGTCGAGGGCGGCGTCGCCCGCGCGCGCGCGACCAGCCCCGGCACCGACAGCGCTACCGCGCCGCCGTCGTCGCTCGCGACCAGCGTGGCCCCGTCGAGGGCGAGCGCCCGCAGCGGCCCGTCGGCGATCACCGCGCACTGCAGCAGCGCGCCGTCGGCGCGTCGGCGCAGGCACACCGCGCCGGTGGCGTCGGCGATCGCCAGGTGCCCGCCGGCGATCGCGAGCGCGGTCACGTCGGCGCCGTGGGGCCAGGTCGCGACCACGCGCCCGGTCGCGAGGTCGAGCCCGCGCACCTGGCGATCGGCCCCGCCGACCCAGGCCACGCCGTCGGCGACCGCCAGCGCGGGCAGGTCGCGCTCGGCGGGCCCCAGATCGTGGCGGGCCCGGACCGCGCCGGTGACCGGATCGCGCACGACCAGCGCGAACCGCAGCTCGAGCTCGATCGTGCACAGCGCGTCGTCGCCGTACGCGACCGCGTAGCCCAGCGTGCCGCGCCCGACCACCCGCGCCCCGGCCACCGCGGCGGCGCCGCAGCCGGCCAGCGCGATCGCGACCGTCAGGGCGAGGCCGGCCCGCCGATCCATGTCGCCAGCTCGACCAGCACCTGGGCGGCCGGGCCGAGGCCCGCGGCCAGGGCGGCGGCCTCGGCGCCCAGCTCCCGCGCGCGGCGCGTGGCCGCGGCGGCGTGCTCGGTCAGCTCGCCGTCGTCGCGATCGTCGGCGTGCTGGAACGCGATGCCGATCGCCATGCCGTAGCGGGCCAGCGCCGCGCGGCTGGCGTCGGGCGCGCCGGCGGCGATCGCGCCGAGCTCGGCCGCGGCCGCGAACAGCGCGCCGGTCTTCTTGGCGTGGAGGTCCTCGATCGTCGCCAGGTCGGTGCTCGGGCTGCTCGCCCAGCGTCAGGTCGATCGCCTGGCCGGCCAGGAGCTCGGCCGCGCCGGCCCGGGCCGCCAGGGTCGCCACCGCCGCGGCCGCGCGCGGGCCCAGCTCGGCCAGGCAGCCGAACGCCAGCGTCAGCAGGCCGTCGCCGGCGAGGATCGCGATGGCCTCGCCGAACGCGATGTGCACGGTCGCGCGGCCCCGGCGCTCGTCGTCGTCGTCCATCGCCGGCAGGTCGTCGTGGACCAGCGTGTACGCGTGCAGCAGCTCGATCGCGATCGCCGCCGGCAGCGCGCTCGAGTCGTCGCCGCCGCACGCGGCCGCGGCCGCCAGCACCAGCGCCGGGCGCAGCCGCTTGCCGGGGCCGGTGGCGGCGTAGTGCATCGCCGCGCGCAGCCGGCCGGGGTCGACGGCGGGCACGATCAGCCGGTGCTCCAGCTCGGTGTCGACCCGGGCCCGCGCCGCGTCGAGGAACTCGCGCAGGCGCTCGGGCGCCGCCCGGGGGTCGAGGGTCACGGGGCTGGACATGGTGGACGCTGATCTTGTAGCAGCTCCCGCACGGTTGCCACGAGCGTCCGGCCATCGATCGGCTTGGACAGGAACGCCACCGCGCCGGCGTCGAGCCCGGCCGCGCGGTCGACGTCGGACGACCGCCCCGACACGAACACCACCGGGATCGCCTGCCAGTCGGGGTTGCGCTTGAGCGCGCGGCACAGCTCGAAGCCGTCGATCCACGACATGTTCACGTCGAGCAGGATCAGATCGGGACGATCGATCTGCAGCGCCGCCACCAGCCGCAGCCCGCTCTCGGCGACGCACACGTCGTACCCGGCCCGGCGGAGCGCGTCGGCCAGGTACTCGCGGGCCGCGCGATCGTCGTCGACCACCGCGATGCGGTGGGGGCAGGGGTCGGTCATGGCTCGTCGGTGACGGCCTCGTCGAGCGGGACCGACTGCGAGCCGCCGGCGACCAGCAGCTCGACCCGCTGCTCGGCGCCATCGAGCAGCTCGTGGCCGCGGCGCGCGAGCGAGATGCCCTCCTCGTAGGCGGTCAGCGAGTCCTCGAGGGACAGCTGGCCGGCCTCGAGGTGCTCGACCACCTTGCGCAGGCGGGCCAGCACGGCGTCGAAGCCATCGTCGGGAGCGCGCTCGGGCGACATCGGGCTCGAGTGTACCCCGGTCCCCGTCGCCGGGGATCGGATCCGGTTCTCGCCGCGAAAACGATTGACCTACCGTCGCGCGCCAGGCAAACCAGGGGGCATGCCCGGATCTGCCTCGCGGACCACCAAGGGTGCGCCCGCCGCGCGCCCGCGCGTGACCCTCCCGGTCGCGCCCGCGCCCGAGGAGCCCGGCAAGCGCGACGTCCGGCAGCTGATGACCGACTGGCACGCGTACCTGACCGGCAAGCGCCTCAACACCACCGCCCAGCGCGAGGCGATCGTCGAGCAGTTCTTCCGCGCGCCCGAGCACATCTCGATCGAGGAGCTGCTCGCGCGGGTCCGCCGGCGCCACCCCAAGGTCGGGTACGCCACCGTCTATCGCACGCTCAAGCTGCTCGTCGACGGTGGCCTGGCCAGCGAGCGCCAGTTCGGCGACGGCCAGGCCCGCTACGAGGTGGCCGGCCACCACCACGACCACCTGATCTGCGCCAAGTGCGGCCTCATCCTCGAGTTCGAGGACGCCGAGATCGAGCGGCTGCAGGAGCGGATCGCCCAGCGGCTGGGCGGGTTCGCGGTCGTGCGCCACCGCCACGAGCTCTACGCCCTGTGCCCGCGCGAGCGCGGCATCGACGATCGCTGCCCGGGCCTGCGCCCGTGAGCGCCCGCGCTGCGTGGCTCGCGCTCGGCGCGCTGGCGCTGGCCGCGTGCGGCGGCGATCCGTCCGGCGACGGCGACGCCGGCGTCGACGCGGCGACCGACGGGCCCGCCTGCGATCCCGATCGGGCCCGCACCGCGGCGCCGACCGTGGTGATCGGCCCGGCGGCGCTCGAGGACAGCGTCGTCGCGCTGATCGACGGCGCCGCCGGCTCGATCGACGTGCAGATGTACTCGTTCACGCTGACCCGCATCGCCGATCGGCTGATCGCCGCCGATCGCCGCGGCGTGCCGGTGCGGGTGTTGCTCGACGGCGGTCAGCCCGAGAACGCGTCGATCCGCACCCGCTTGACCGGCGGCGGCGTCGAGGTCCGGAACGCGCCGGCCGCCTTCATCAACGCCCACGCCAAGTACCTCGTCGTCGACGGCGCGCGCGCGTTCATCGAGTCGGGCAACTTCACCGTGGCGGGCATGAGCGATCAGCGCAACTACGCGGTCGACGATCGCGACCCCGTCGACGTCGCCGATCTCGCCACGATCTTCGCGGCCGACTGGGGTGGCACGACCGCGACCCTGACCTGCACCCGGCTGGTGGTCACGCCCGGCGACTCGCGGCTGCGCATCCAGACGCTGATCGCCAGCGCGACCACCTCGCTCGATCTGGCGCTGTACTACCTGTCGGACTCGGCCATCCGCGCCGCGCTCTTGACCGCGCACAACCGCGGCGTCGCGGTCCGGGTGCTGCTGGCCGCGACCTCGGAGATCGCCGAGAACGCCGCGATCGCCACCACGCTGAGCCAGGCCGGCATCCCCGTGCGCACGCTCGCCAACCCGACGATGCACGCCAAGGTCATCATCGCCGACAACGCCGCCGCGCTGATCGGCTCGAACAACATGTCGATCACGTCGATGCGCGACAACCGCGAGGTCGGCGTGATCGTGCGCGAGCCGTCGGCGGTGACGCCGACCCGCACCCAGTTCGCCGCCGACTGGGCCGCCGCCACGCCCTGGTGATCCTCGGTGTCGGTATCGGAACCGGAGCCGGTGTCGGAACCGGTATCGGAACCGGAGCCGGTGTCGGAACCGGTATCGGAACTGGAGCCGGTGTCGGAACCGGTATCGGAACCGGAGCCGGTGTCGGAACCGGTATCGGAACTGGAGCCGGTGTCGGAACCGGTATCGGAACCGGAGCCGGAACCGGAGCCGGAACCGGAGCCGGAACCGGAGCCGGAACCGGAGCCGGAACCGGAACCGGAACCGGAACCGGAACCGGAGCCGGAACCGGAGCTGGCGCTGGAGCCGGACCCGTTCAGGTCGGCGTCGGCGTCGGGCCCAGGGCCTTGGTCCGGAGCCGCTCGAACTCGGCGCGCTCGCTGCGCGGCAGCACCCGGATGATGCACCGGCCCGGCGCGCTGGGCAGCTCGCCGATGAGGTAGAGCCGGTTGTTCTGCCACGCGACCCACGGGCCGTGCTCTTCCGACGGCGCGCCGAAGTTGGTGCGCAGCCACTGCGCGAGCACGTCGTCGTGACAGCCGCGCACCTGCAGCTGGATCTCGATGACCGGCGCGTCGGGCTGGTCGCCGAGGAAGTATAGGTCGACCTGGGCCGGCCGGCCCGCCACGGTCAGCTCGGGCTGCAGGTAGCACCAGGTGCCCTTGCGGCCGTCGGGCAGCTCGGTCGGGTCGCAGCGCCCGCCGGCGTCCTTGAGCTTGGTGCGGTCGACCCGGTAGGGGCCGATGCCGCTGTAGCCGTGCTTGCCGCTGTCACAGCCGCCGGCGGCGCCGGCGCCCGTGATGACGGCGCCGACCAGCGCGACTACGCCGACACGCACTGGAGCATCAGGGTGGTCACGTTGTCGGTACCGCCGGCCCGGTTGGCGGCGTCGACCAGCTCGGCGACCGCGCGCTCGAGCGACTTCGCGTTGGTCGAGATCTGGTTGATGCCCTCGTCGGGCACCATGCCCGAGAGCCCGTCGGAGCACAGCAGGAACATGTCCCCGCTCTTGATCTGGTGCGCGCGGATGTCGACCTGGACGGTCTCGCGCATGCCCAGGGCCCGCGTGATGACGTTCTTGTGAGGGAAGTTCCGCTCCTCCTCCTCGGTCATGTCGGGCTTGGCTTCCTTGTAGTCCTCGAGCAGCGAGTGATCGCGGGTGAGCTGGGCGATGCCGCCCTCACGGACCCGGTACACGCGCGAGTCACCGACGTGGCCGATGTACGCCTTGTCGCCGGCGACCAGGCACGACACGATCGTGGTGCCCATGCCCTTGTAGCGAATGTCGCGGCACGAGGTCTCGAAGATCCGCAGGTTGGCCAGCTTGATGGCGCAGACCAGGCGGTTCTCGATGTACGACAGCGACCGGTCCATCTTGTAGGGCCAGGTGACGTCCTCGTCCTCGCGGGTGCGCTGGTAGAACTCGCCGATGGTCTCGGCGGCCATCTTGGAGGCGACCTCCCCGGAGGCGTGTCCACCCATCCCGTCGGCGACGATGAACAGCTGCTCGTCCTCGATGAGCGAGAAGTAGTCCTCGTTGTGGGTGCGCTTCATCCCCACGTCGGTCTTGGCGGCGTAGCGGATCTTCATGGCGTGGACCAGACCGGTCGGTCCTGGCAGGCACGGGAGTTGATTCCCACGGCGAAAGGATAGGTTGCACTGCAAAGGCCCGTCAACTGATGCGGCCCGAATCGCCATGGTCACGACGAGATCGGTCGGGGTGCCGCCTGCACGGGCCGTAGGCGCATGCGCGCCCGGGCGGTGCGGTAGCATGCCGGCGTGTTTGCCGAGATCGTGACCATCGGCGACGAGCTCACCCGGGGCGAGATCGTCGACACCAACTCGTCGTGGTTGGCGGGCCGGCTGTGGGACCAGGGGGTGATCGTGCGGTGGATGACGAGCTGCCGGGACGACCTCGACGACATGCGCCGCGCCCTGACCGACGCGGTCGGCCGGGCCGACGTCGTGCTGGTGTCCGGGGGCCTGGGGCCGACCGAGGACGATCTCACCGTCGACGTGGTCGCTGGGCTCCTCGGCGTCGAGCCCGCCGTCGATCCCCCGGCCCGGGCCCGGCTCGAGCAGTGGATGGCCGCGCGGGCCCGGCCGATCAGCGCGATCAACCTGCGCCAGGTGCGCGTGCCGAGCGGCGCGCGGATCCATCCCAACCCGGTCGGGTTCGCCCCGGGCTTCGAGGTCGCGCTGGGCGGCGTGCCGGTGGTGTGCATGCCCGGCGTCCCGCGCGAGCTGCACGGGATCTTCGACGGCTCGGTCGCGGGCGGGCTCGCCGCGCGCCAGGCGGCCGCGCCCGACCAGGTCGCGCTGGCCCGGCGGATCTTTCGAGTGTTCGGCCGGGCCGAGTCGCAGCTGTCCGAAGCGCTGCGCGGCCTGCTCGACGGCGCGCCCGGCGCCTCGCTCCATTATCAGGTGCGCTTCCCCGAGACGTTGGTCAAGCTGGTGGTCGCCGATCGCGACGGCGCGCGGGCCGCCGCGACCCTGGCCGCGCTCGAGGACGGCCTGCGGGCGCGGATCGGCCGCTGGATCTACGGGGTCGGCGAGGCCGCGCTGCCGGCGGTGGTCGCGGCCGCGCTCACCGCGGGCGGCCGGACGGTCGCGGTCGCCGAGTCGTGCACCGGCGGCATGCTCGGCCAGCTGCTCACCGACGGCGCCGGCGCGTCGGCGTTCTTCCTCGGCGGCGCGATCGTCTACGCCAACGCCGAGAAGGTGCGGGCGCTGGGCGTGCCGGCCGCGGTGCTGGCCGAGCACGGCGCGGTCAGCGAGGCGTGCGTGCGGGCGATGGCGACCGGCGTGTGCGCAGCGACCGGCGCCGATCTCGGCGTCGCGGTCTCGGGCATCGCGGGCCCCGACGGAGGCACGCCCGACAAGCCCGTCGGCACGGTGTGGCTGGCGGTGGCCGATCGCGGCGAGGAGCGGACGATGACCTTTCACTGGCCCGGGAGTCGTGAGCAGGTGCGGACGCTGGCGGCCTGGTGGGCGCTGGCGATGCTGCGCGACGCGTGCGAGGTGGCGGCGTGACCGCGGCGTCGCTGAAGCTGTTCGTCGGCGTGCCGGTCGCGCCGGCCGTGGCGCACGCGCTCGCCGGCGCCGCCGAGACCCTGGCCCGACGGGCGCGGACCTCGGGCGTGGCGCTGACCTGGGTGCCGCCGGCGCACTACCACGTGACGCTCGCGTTCCTCGGCGCGGCCCGGCCCGAGGTCGTCACCGCGGTGCGGGCGCAGCTCGCGACGGTCGCGGCCGCCGGGCGCAGCTTCCGCTTCCGGGCGGGGCGGCTCGGGGCGTTCCCGTCGGTCGAGCGCGCGACGGTGCTCTGGGCCGGCGTCGAGGACGCGTCGGGCGAGCTCGCGCGCCTGGCCGACGCGGTCGCCGCCGCGATGACCGAGCTGGGGTTCGAGCGCGACCGCCGCGCCTTCCACCCGCACGTCACGGTGGCCCGGCTGCGCGATCCCAGCGCCATCGCCGACCTCATCTTGCCCCTATCTGAACAGGTGTTCGGTGAGACACGGTGCGATGCCGTGACATTGTTTGAATCCGTAGTAACTTCAAATGGTTCCGAGTACCGATCGATCGCCCGAACGGCGCTCGGAACGCCAAAAACGGCGCCCGAACGTCAGAGCGAGCCCGTACAAACGGGTCCATTCGATGCGTCACATGGCTCGGACGACGGCTGGGATCGCACGCCGTGATCTCGCCCTGATCCCGTCCTAGCGCCGGCGCGATGGAGTAGCCCCATGGCCCAGAAAGACTCGTCCACGACCGATCGCGCCGCCGTCTCGTCCTCCGCCGGCGCCGCGGGCTCCGGCCCCGTCAACACGATCCGCGAGCGCGATCCCGCGCGCGACAAGGCGATCGACCTCGCGCTCGGCGCGATCGAGAAGCAGTTCGGCAAGGGCGCGATCATGCGCCTCGGCAAGGATTCGATCGAGCGCGAGGTCCAGGTCGTCCCGACCGGCTCGCTCGGCCTCGACATCGCGCTCGGCATCGGCGGCCTGCCGCGCGGCCGCATCGTCGAGATCTACGGCCCGGAGTCGAGCGGCAAGACGACGCTGTGTCTGCACGTCGTGGCCGAGGCGCAGAAGCGCGGCGGCGTGTGCGCGTTCATCGACGCCGAGCACGCGCTCGACGTCGGCTACGCCAAGAAGCTGGGCGTGCGCACCGAGGAGCTCCTGGTCTCGCAGCCCGACTTCGGCGAGCAGGCGCTCGAGATCGCCGACATGCTGGTGCGGTCGAACGCGGTCGACGTCGTCGTGATCGACTCGGTCGCGGCGCTGACGCCCAAGGCCGAGATCGAGGGCGAGATGGGCGACGCCCACGTCGGCCTGCAGGCGCGCCTGATGAGCCAGGCGCTGCGCAAGCTGACCGGCGCGATCTCGAAGTCGCGCTGCACCGTCATCTTCATCAACCAGATCCGCATGAAGATCGGCGTCATGTTCGGCAGCCCCGAGACCACCACGGGCGGCAACGCGCTCAAGTTCTACGCCTCGATCCGCCTCGACATCCGCCGCGTCGGCGCCCTCAAGAAGGACGAGGAGGTGATCGGCAACCGCACGCGCGTGAAAGTGGTGAAGAACAAGATGGCGCCGCCGTTCCGGGAGGTCGAGTTCGACATCCTCTACGGCACCGGCATCTCGAAGGAGGGCGATCTGCTCGACCTCGCGGCCGAGGCCAGCGTCGTCGACAAGAGCGGCGCCTGGTTCTCGTTCGCGGGCGAGCGCATCGGCCAGGGCCGCGAGAACGCCAAGCAGTTCTTGCTCGATCACCCCGAGGTGTCGTCGGCGATCGAGGCCAAGCTGCTGGCGCACTTCAACGTGCGGCGGATCGGCATCGAGGAGGCCGCGCCCGCGGTCGAGGCAACCGACGCGGCCGGTGACAAGTCCAAGGGGACGACGCGCGCGGTGCCGGTGGCTCCTCCCTCCAACGGCAAGCGCCCGAACGCGTGATCCTTTGAGGGTTTTTCGAAAAAACCCTCCCCCGGCATGCGCCGGGGCCCCCACCCGAAACGGCCCAGATCCTGACGCGCGCGGTGGTGCTCGTACTACCGCTGAGGGTCTTTCGAAAAGACCCAGGCAGGTGCAGGGGCGCGCGGCGCTCGCGGCCAGCACATGACCATGGTGGTACCTCGATGCGCCGGGGCCCCCACCCGAAACGACCCAGAACCTGACGCGCGCGGTGGTGCTCGTACGGCCGCTGAGGGTCTTTCGAAAAGACCCAGGCAGGTGCAGGGGCGCGCGGCGCTCGCGGCCAGCACATGACCACGGTGGTACCTCGATGCGCCGGGGCCCCCACCCGAAACGACCCAGAACCTGACGCGCGCGGTGGTGCTCGTACGGCCGCTGAGGGTCTTTCGAAAAGACCCAGGCAGGTGCAGGGGCGCGCGGCGCTCGCGGCCAGCACATGACCACGGTGGTACCTCGATGCGCCGGGGCCCCCACCCGAAACGACCCAGAACCTGACGCGCGCGGTGGTGCTCGTAACCCACCGCGGGCGTCGGGAACGACGACCGGCTTGATCCTGGCGCGCATGGTGGTGCTCGTAACCCACAGTGGGCGTCGGGAACGACGAACGGCTTGATCCTGACGCGCGCGGTGGTGCTCGTACCCCACCGCTCGCGACGGGAACACCCAGATCCTGACGCGCGCGGTGGCGCTCGTAACCCACCGCTCGCGACGGGAACGACGAACGGCCCAGATCCTGACGCGCGCGGTGGTGCTCGTACTACCGCTGGCGTCGCGAACGGCTTGAACCTGACGCGCGCGGTGGTGCTCGTAACCCACCGCTGGCGTCGCGAACGGCTTGAACCTGACGCGCGCGGTGGTGCTCGCAACCCACCGCCGGCGTCGGGAACACCCAGATGCTGACGCGCGGTGGTGCTCCACCGCGGACTTCGGGAACGACGAACGGCTTGATCCTGACGCGCGGAGGTGCTCGTTACCCGCCGCCGGCGACGCGTTGATCCTGACGCGCGCGGTGGTGCGCGAAACCCTGAGAGGGGTTTTTCGCAAAGACCATCCCCGAACACGCGCCGGCGGCCCCGTTGGGCGCTAGCTCGGCGGCCGGACGCGATGCTCCTGGCGGAAGCTGGTCGAGCGCGGGGCTGGGCGGGTTGGCCTCACTTGTCAGCGACGGGCGCGTGATGCGCTGGGGTAGCAATGAGGGCAGGTCGGGGCGTCGCGCGCGACGGGCACCCACCTGGTTCCAGGTGGTTGAGGTGACGACTCGGTGACGCGACGGGTGTCCCGAACGGTGTCGCAGGGGGGGTAAGGCCACGGGATCACAGCGACAACGTCGCAGTGATCTCTGCGACGAGAGTGCGACCCGGATCTTGCGTTCGCCAGCGCAATAGGCGATTACTCCCGCGACTACAACCGGGTAACGAGCCCCGTTTGGGTTCACTAAGCAACTAGAGGGAGGCTACGTAATGCTGCGCTACCGAACGCAAGGAATTCTTGCGGCAGGGCTTGGACTGCTGATCACGGGTTGCTTCAGTGACCCCGACCTCAACACCGGCCTCCGGCCCGAGGGGCCGCCTCAGGTCCTGGCCGTGTTCGCCGGCGACGACAACACGGGCGAGGACCTGCCTGCGTTCTGCCGGTACGACGCGGCGGGCGTGCTCGATCCCAAGGCCCCCGCCTTCGTGCAGGGCTTCACGATGTGTCCCGACACCAAGACCGAGTTCGACATGATCGGCGCGGCCGAGCTCGAGCCGCTGGCCTGGAACATCCGCGCGGTGTTCGACGAGCTGCTCAACGGCGACGCCGTCGAGACGCTCGCGTGCGACGAAGCGGCTGACACCTGCGACGGCCACATCGACACGACCCAGCCGTTCGACATCACGTGCGGCGGCGTCGACATCATCTACGACGGGTACTACTACCCGAACGGCAACAAGGAGTCGAACCCGGTCGGTCCGGCCCTGGTGGTCGCCCCGTGCCGCGGCCAGTTCCCGGACCCGTCGCGGTGCAACCCGGAGGGCGCGCCGCCGCTGCTCTCGTTGGCCCCGAGCGACACCGACTGCACGATCACGATCAAGCCCGGCATCGTCAAGGACAAGCAGGGCGAGAGCGTCCCGACCGGCATGAACGAGAACGTCTTCACGATCCACGTGAAGCAGCTCGACGTGATCGAGACCGACCCGGTCGACGCCGAGGCCGTCGCGGACCGCGCCATCCTCGCGCCCGACGACGTGGTCACCCTGGTGTTCAACACGTACCTCGACGACACCTCGGTCAGCGCGACCGAGGTCACGCTGACCGACCTCGACACCAACACCTCCGTCGCGGCCGACGTCACCGTCGCCGATGACATCATCGAGATCGCCGGCGCGGCGGCCCTCCCGGCCGGCAACTACGCGGTCAAGATCACCACCGGCGCAACCATTGACGACATCGCCGGCGGCACCCGGACCTTCGACGAGGTCCAGGTCCGCTTCGTCGTCCAGTGAAAGAGGAGACCAGACCATGAAGCGCATTGGAATTTCCTTCGCTGTGGCGGTCGGCTTCTTCGCCGGCGCCACCACGGTGTCCATCCCCGACGCCGCCGCGCAGAGCAGCACCACCGGTGCTGTCCGCGGTCGGATCGTCGACAAGAAGACCAAGGACCCGGTCATCGGCGCGACCGTGTCGGTCACCGGCCCGGCCCTCCAGGGCCAGCAGTCGGAGATCACGGACGAGAACGGCTCGTTCAACATCGCCAACCTGCCGCCCGGCACCTACATCCTCACCGTGTTCTACGGTGAGGCGCAGTTCAACCGGCCCAACGTCCTCATCGAGGTCGGCAAGCAGGCCTTCGTCAGCGTGCCGATCGACACCGCGATCACGGCCGCCGGCGAGATCATCGAGCTGGTCGGCCGCGCGCCGATCGTCGATCAGGGCTCGACCAAGATCGGCTCGACGATCACCGACGACTACACCCGCAACGTCCCGACCGGCCGCACCTTTGGCGCCGTGCTCGGCACCGCCGCCGGCACCCAGGGCGACCAGTACGGCGTGTCGTTCTCGGGCGCGACCTCGGTCGAGTCGAGCTACGTCGTCGAGGGCATCAACACCACCGACACCGCGTTCGGCGGTCAGTCGACCAACCTCCCCAACGAGTTCGTCGAGGAGACCGAGGTCATCGCCGGCGGTTACTCGGCCGAGTTCGGTCGTTCGACCGGCGGCGTGATCAACGTCGTGACCAAGCAGGGCAGCAACAAGTTCAAGGGCTCGATCTTCGCGTACTACACGCCGGGCAGCCTGATCTCCGACGCCGACTCGATCCTGTCGCAGGCCTCGGCCATCGGCAGCGAGACCAACGTCAACTACGCGGCCGAGATGGGCTTCGAGGTCGGCGGGCCGATCATCAAGGACAAGCTCTGGTTCCACGTCGGGTACAACCCGTCGTTCCGCAAGGACACGCTGGACCGGATCATCTCGAGCCGCGTCGACAAGATCGACGAGGACGGCGCCGGCATCGGCACCGACCAGTTCGACTCGTGCGAGACCGACACCAACATGAACGGTGTCCTCGACGCGAACGAGGCGATCGCGGGCGACTGCATCGCTGACATGACCCCCGAGAACAAGGACTTCTTCGCCCAGGAGGAGATCTCGCGCTCCGCGCGCGCCCGCTTCCGCCAGACCCACTTCTTCACCGCGAAGATCAACGGCGCGGTGTCCGAGAACCACCAGTTCCAGATCTCGGGCTTCGGCAACCCGACCTCGTTCGACCGCACCTTCGCCCGCATCACCGGGTCGCCCGAGGCGATGCTGTTCACCGACAAGAACGGCGCCTACGACATCGCGGCGAAGTGGTCGTCGAAGTTCAACAACGGCAAGACCCAGCTCGACGTCGTCGGCGGCTACCACGTCGGCTACGACACCCAGGATCCGCTGTTCCCGGGTGGTGAGGGCGCCGCGGCGCTGCGCGACAACAACACCCGCTCGCTCGGCGCGTTCGCCCAGCAGGAGGGCGCCCAGTACGCCGCTGGCTGCACCGACGTCGCCGACGGCGGCACGATGGATGCCTACCCGGGCATCCGCAACTGCCCGGTCGTGAACTACACCTGGAACGGCCTCGGCTTCCTCGAGACCCGCGAGAACAAGCGGACCTCGCTGACGGCCGCGGTGACCCAGCGCGCCAACCTGCTCGGCCAGCACTCGTTCAAGCTCGGCGGCGACGTCGAGTTCACGACCTACGACTCGAACCGTCGGTACACCGGCGGCGCGTTCTGGGAGCTGCGTCCGAGCAGTAACCCGGCGACCCAGCGCTGGCGCCGGCGCGCCCAGCTCAACCTCGCCGAGGGCATGACCGGCGACGTGCCGTGCTTCGACGAGAGCACCTGTACCCTGAACGAGGGCGGCTACCAGGCCGACACCACGAACCGCAACATCGGCCTGTACCTCCAGGACTCGTGGACGATCCGCCCGAACATCACGATCAACGCCGGCGTCCGCTGGGAGAAGCAGACGGGCTACGTCGCCGACAGCCTGGTCGGCTCGGCCTCGCCCGAGGGCGAGATCACGCCGGAGTCCGCCTACGACCTCGCCAACATGATCGCGCCGCGCGTCGGCGTCATCTGGGATCCGACGGCCGAGGGCCGCTCGAAGATCATGGCCCACTGGGGTCGGTTCTACGAGTCGGTGCCGATGGACATCAACGTCCGCGCCTTCGGTGGTGAGATCACCGACTTCTCGACCACGAACTGCCCGACGCTCAACGGCCGCAACGACGTGACCCAGGCCGAGCTCGACGCCTGCGACGCGTACCGCCCGGGCAACTCCCAGCTCGGCGACGGCGCCGAGTACGTGGCGCCCTCGATGGAGGGCCAGTACACCGACGAGCTCATCCTCGGCGCCGAGTACGAGCTGATGGCCGACTTCAAGATGGGCCTCAACTTCGTCTCGCGCAACATGCCGCGGATCATCGAGGACATGTCGACCGACGGCGGTGGTCACTACATCATCGCCAACCCCGGCGAGGACTTCAGCGGTGACGCCACCAGCCTCCGCGACCAGGCCACGGCCGTCATGGCGGAGAACCCGGCCCTGGCCTCGCTGCTCGAGGCCCGCGCCGACGTGCTCGACAAGATCTCGACCTTCGACAAGCCGATCCGCGACTACCAGGCGGTCCAGATCACCGCGCAGCAGAACTTCTCGAAGCGCGCGATGCTCCTGGCCTCGTACACCTACTCGCGCAGCGTCGGTAACTACCCGGGTCTGTTCTCGACCGAGACCGGCCAGCTCGACCCGAACCTGACCTCGCTGTACGACCTCCCCGAGCTGATGTCGAACCGCTACGGCGCGATGGGCCTGGACCGTCCGCACAACATCAAGGTCGACGGCTTCTACCAGTTCGACTTCAAGGCGGCCGGCGTGCTCACGACCGGCGCGAGCCTCCGCGGCATCTCGGGCATCCCGCACAACACCCTGATCGGTCACCCGGTCTACGGTGCCGACGAGAGCTACCTGCTGCCGCGTGGTACGGCCGACCGCTCGCCGTTCACCACCCTCGCCGACATCAAGGTGACCTACGGCCGCCGGATCAACAAGACCCAGTCGGTCGAGGTGTTCGCGGACATCTTCAACCTGTTCAACACCCAGGATGAGACCGACACCGACGAGCGCTACTCGAACAGCTTCGCCGATCCGATCGTCGGTGGCGACCTGTCGGATCTGCCGCACGCCAAGCAGAACCCGCTCGCCACGGCGACCCCGGGCCGCAGCCCGATCAAGAACCGCAACTTCGGGAACACGGCCGCGCTCCAGGCCCCGCGGTCCTTCCGCTTCGGTCTGCGCTACACGTTCTAATTAGGAGGGGCTTTCGAAAAGCCCCTCCCCCGGCATTCGCCGGGGCCCCCACCCGAAACGGCCCGGAGCCTCCATGGAGGTCCGGGCCGTTTGCACGTCCGGAGGCGGGCGGGGGACTGGGAGACGGTGCCCGCGCGGGCGGGGCGGTTGCGGTTGCGGGACCGGGATCGGAGTCGGGGTTGGAGTCGGGATCCGGGGCGGGATCGGGAGCGGAGTCGGGGGCGGGATCCGGGATCGGGATCGGGGACGGAGCGGGGAGGGGATCGGGGACGGGATCGGGGACGGGATCGGGGACCGGGATCGGGATCCGGATCGGGGACGGGATCGGGGACCGGCTCCGGCTCCGGTTCCGGCTCCGGTTCCGGCTCCGGCTCCGGTTCCGGCTCCGGTTCCGGCTCCGGCTCCGGCTCCGGCTCCGGATCGGGTTCCGGTTCCGGATCCGGCTCGGGTTCCGGTTCCGGATCCGGATCGGGTTCCGGCTCCGGCTCCGGATCGGGTTCCGGCTCCGGCTCCGGCTCGGGTTCTCCGCGCTAGGCCGTCTGGAACGGCGACAGCTCGGCGGGGTCGTGGGCCGAGATGATGGTGACGTCGGCGTGGGCGGCCTTGAGGCGGCGGAGCGCGGCCTGGGAGGCGTGGCGGGCGCGACCGTCGACCTGGATGATCGACTGGAAGGCGCGGAGGCCGAACGGGGCGCGGCCGGTGGTGAGCTCGTCGTGGTGGAAGTAGGCGTCGCCGGCGTGGACCAGCCAGCCGTCGCCGGTGCCGACCACGATCGCCGAGTGGCCGCGGGTGTGCCCGTGCATCGGCAGGAGCGCGATGTCGGCGTCGAGGCCGGGCAGCTTGCGCGCGGCCGGCAGGTCGCGCCAGGTGTCGCCGGTCTCCGCGACCGGGCTCCAGCGCGGCTGGTGGGCCCACTGGTGCGGCAGGTAGCGCTTGCGCTCGGCCCGGGTGGCCCGGGCGGTGGCGGCGTCGAGCTCGCGCTGGTGCAGGTGCACGGTCGCCCGCGGGAAGTCGACCAGGCCGCCGGCGTGATCGAGATCGAGGTGGGTGACGACCACGTGGCGGACGTCGGCGGCGGTGAAGCCCAGCCGCGGGAGCTGCTCGACCGCGGTCTCGGCCAGGCTCAAGGTCGGCCCGGTCAGCCGGCGGAAGTACCCCGGCAGGAGTGACGGATCGCGGCACTCCGACGTGCCCCAGCCGGTGTCGACGAGCACGAGCCCGTCGCGCGGGGTCTCGACCACGAGGCAGTGGCAGACCATGAGCCCGCGGCGCAGCCCGGTGCCGGACCCGATCGCGCCGCCGGCGAGAGGACACATCGTGCCGCAGTTGAGGTGGTGGACGCGCATGCCGGCAGCATGCCCGAGCCGCGCGAGCGTCGGGCCCGAGGGCGACCGCGAACCGCGCGTCCGATGGAGCCGGAACCGGAGCCGGAGTCGGAACCGGAGCCGGAACCGGAACCGGAGCCGGAGCCGGAGTCGGAACCGGAGCCGGAACCGGAACCGGAGTCGGAGTCGGAACCGGAGCCGGAGCCGGAACCGGAGTCGGAACCGGAGCCGGACCCGGACCCGGAACCGGAGCCGGACCCGGAGTCGGAACCGGAGTCCCCGGACTCAGCGGCGCCGGTGGCTCGTCGGCGCGGGCGGCGGCGGGAGCACCAGCGGTGCGCGGCGGGCCAGGTCGGCGGACAGCGCCTGGCGCTGCTGGAGGCTCTCGACGATCGCGCGGGTCCGCTCGAGATCGCGCAGCTGCCGGCGGAGATCTTGATCGGACCGGCGCAGCTCCTCGGCCTGCGCGCGCATGCGCTCGAGCTGGGGATAGCGCGGCCGAGTCGAGCGTCCCAGCAAGCCGATCGCCGCCAGCGACGTGACCACGACGCCGAGCCACAGCACGATCTTCGCCGTGGCGATGGCCATCACGCTGGTGCGCCGGGCGGCGTGCCGGGCGATCGCGCCGGCGCGCGCGGCCTCACCGGCGACGCCGTGGACGCGCGCGCGGCCGGGGCAGCGGAGCCATGCGTCGATCGTACGCGCGGCGCTGCGGCTTGCAACCCAGATCCTGCTCAGGGCTTGCCGGTCGTGCGCGCCATCTCGGGCGCGGCCTGGCCCCGGGCCGCGAACGACCCGTTCTCCTGGTAGTGCTTGCGCTGCAGGCGATTGAGGAAGACGCGCGAGCGCCAGCCGAGGTAGCCGCGGGCGAAGGTCGAGACCTGGCGCGGGTCGGTGTACGGGTTCTTGAGGCCGCCCACGGACACCAGCGCCAGCACCTGCTCGGCCACCGAGACCGGGCAGCCCTCGAGCCGCATGTGCGAGTCGTTGCGGGTGGCGGCCGTCTTGGCGGTGGTGGTCGCGAGCTTGGCGAAGATGTCGTCGTGGTGGGCGTGGTGCGGATCGAGCGTGCTGCGGTCCTGGTACTTCGAGCGGATCTGCACCAGCTTGCCTTGGAGCTGCCCCGACCACTCGGCGCAGTCGCCGATGAAGATCACCTTCTCGCCGGGGCCCGCGGCGATCGGCCCGTCGTACTTGCCGAACACGACGTGCATGCGCGGCATCTTGGCGTCGGTCTCGGCGTCGTAGACGCGCAGGATCTCGATCGCCTCCTCGATCGCGCCGGGGCAACCGCCCCAGCAGTAGTCCGAGTGCTCGGGCTCGGGCGGCGGCCCGGCGTAGGCGGTGATGCTGGTGCCCTCGAAGTACTTCTCGACCCGGATCAGGCCGACCTTGAAGCCGGCGGCCTTGGCCCGGGCCTCCTCGAAGGTGACGTCGCCGGTGATCTTGATCTTGGCCAGGTCGGTGGTGCCGAAACCGTTGTCCTCGGCCAGGCGGACGTGGTCGATCGAGCGCGGATCGAGGCCGATGATCGCCGCGCACACCGCGTCGAACGCGACCTGGCTGTTGCCCATGATGATCAGGCCCAGGTCGAACGGCGTCGGCGTCAGCATCCGACCCTCGCCGGCGGTGATCGCGTCGATCGCGATGAACTGCGGCTGGATGATGTACTGCAGGTCGGCGATCTTCTCGTTGAGCTTGTGGTCGTGGTCGATCAGCCGGTGGCGATCGTCCTGGATGCCGATGTAGTTCTTCATCGAGAACGTCACCG
This sequence comes from Myxococcales bacterium, assembly GCA_016717005.1. Classification (NCBI taxonomy): domain Bacteria; kingdom Pseudomonadati; phylum Myxococcota; class Myxococcia; order Myxococcales; species Myxococcales bacterium. Next base: position 53,569 of record JADJUF010000028.1, read on the forward strand.
TCGTCCACGGGTGCGCCTTGAACTTGGGCATGTTCACGAAGAAGTCGGCGCGGGCCACCGGCTCGGGCGTGAACAGGTAGTCGCGCAGCCGGGTCGGGTGCGACAGCGGGATCTCGACCTGCTGGGTCTCCTCGAAGCAGTAGCGCTTGACCTCGCCGACCCGGGCGATCGCGTCGTCCCAGCCCGACTGCTCGAACGCCAGCCGGGTCGGCACGGTGATGCCGCAGCGCTCGCCGACGGCGAGCTCCTCCATCGAGCCGGCGCCGACGTCGCGCAGGGCCTTGAGCATGGCCTCGCCGCACTCCGGCCGCGTGAACGCGTACGGGAACATCTCGCCGGCCGCGACCAGGTTGGGCTTGACCAGGGTCCGCCCGAACGGCCGCAGGGTCAGCTCCTCGAGCCCCTCGCGGTAGATGCGGCGGAGCTGCTCGACGTCGTAGTCCTTGCAGGCGCGGATGATGACGCGCGGCTCGGCGGGGATGCGCATGGGCGCGAGTGTAGCGCCGGTTCATCGACCGCGGGTCAATAGGCGTCCACGAGTTCGCCGTCGTCGGCCCAGGCGCTGCCGTGGGCGCCGAGGTCGTCGAGCGCGGCGACCAGCGCCTGGTAGTACGGGTGGCCGCCCAGGGTCGCCGAGTCGCCGACGATCAGCAGGAACCGGCGGGCCCGGGTCAGCGCGACGTTCATGCGCCGGGTGTCGGCCAGGAAGCCGATCTCGCCGTCGGCGTTCGAGCGCACGGTGTCGAGCACGATCGCCTCCTTCTCGCGGCCCTGGAAGCCGTCGACGGTGGCGATCTCCAGGCCGGCGGCGCGCTCAGCCGCGAGCAGCGCGCGCAGGCGCCGGACCTGGGCGTCGTAGGCCGCGATCACCGCGACGTCGGCGGCGGCCAGGCCGCGCCCGAGCAGGCGGCGCACCTCGGCCGCGACCCGGTCGGCCTGCTCGGGGTTCCACGTCGACGGGTCGCGCCGATCGGCGTCGCGCTCGTCGGGCCCGCCCTTGCGATCGGTCCAGTCCTTGCCGGCGGTGTCGAGCAGCCACAGCGCGGAGCCGCGCGCGGGGTCGTCGGTGACGCCGAGGTCGGCGAGCGTGTGCGCGACCACCGCCGGCGCGGCCACCAGCGCGCCGCCGTACTTCGACGCCGAGGGGAACGCCATGATGTCGGCGTGCATGCGGTGCTGCTGCACCAGCATCGGCGCGCCCGCGGCGGCGGCGAGGCGCTCGAACAGCGTCGTGCCCAGCCCGGCGCGGGCGGCGTCGACGTCGACCACGGTCGGCGGCAGCTGGTGGGGATCGCCGGCCAGGATCGCGCGCGCGCCGCGGGCCAGCGCCACCAGGGCCAGCGGGTCGGGCGCCTGGGTCGCCTCGTCGATGATCACCAGCGGGAAGGTGCGGTCGCCGAGCGCGTGGTGATCGGCGCCGGCGCAGGTCGCGAGCAGCACCGGCGTGGTCGCGAGCAGGTAGGTCTCGGTCTCGGCCAGCGCCGCGCGGGCGTCGCGCTCGAGCCCGCGCACCTCGGCCCAGCGGGCGCGCGCGTCGGCGCCGTGGCTCGCCAGCGCGGCGCGGCGCTCGGTGTGGGCGCGGTCGCTCAGCTCGCGCGCCAGCCGGGCGCCGTCGGAGCGGGCGACCAGCGCGTCGAGGCTGCGGGCCTCGAGCGCCGGCGCGATCCGGGCCGGGTGGCCCAGCCGGACCACCGCGACGCCGGCGTCGACCAGGCGCTCGCCGACGTTGTCGACCGCGGTGTTCGACGGCGCGGTCACGAGCACCTGCTCGCCGGCCGCGACCGCCTGGCGGATGATCTCGACCAGCGTCCGGGTCTTGCCGGTGCCGGGCGGGCCGTGGATCAGGGCCACGTCGTCGGCGCGCAGCGCCCGGTCGATCGCGGCGCGCTGGGCTGGATCGAGGTCGGCGTCGTGGGCCGTCCACGGGTGGATCCGCTGGGCCGTGGCCGGCTGCTCGCCGAGGAGCACGGCCAGCATCCGGCGCAGCGGCGCGGTCGGCTTGGCGGCGCGGGCCCGGACGATCGCGCGGTCGCCGCGGTCGAACGTCGACTCGGGCGCCTCGACGTCGAGGTTGCACCCGGCCTCGAGCACGAGGTCGGGCAGGTCGCCGGTGACGACCACGATCAGCTCGCCGCGCTCGGGCCGCGCGATCACCCCGCGCACGGCCTCGGGCTCGGTCGGGGTCTGGCGCCACAGCACGATCGGATCGCCGGGCGCGAGGCGGATGTCGCCGAGGTCGACGTGGCGCGGGGGCTGCAACCACGCCCGGGTCCGGCCGCCCGCGGCCGGGCGGACGTCGGTGACCGTCAGGTTCGCCAGGGCGATCCCGCGGGCGACGCGGGTGGTGAGCGTGGTGCCCTCGCGCTCGGCCCGGTGGCGCGCCCGCGCCGCGGCCCGCTCGGCGCGCCACAGCTCGGCCAGCCGGACCAACCAGGCGTCGACGGCGTCGTCCACGGCCCCGAGCGTAGCGCAGCCCGCGGCGACTTTTTTCGGCCGGGACCGTCACGTTTCGGACCGCGCCGTCGTCCCGGGGGCAGGAGGTGTCAGCGCGCCCCCGCGGGGCGTGCCCGTCGGGGGGGGCGGAGGCCCGCCCCTGCAATCCGCCGCTTGCCATCGCGTCCGTTATAACGGATACTGCCCGGCACCATGCCGATCTTCGAGGACAACTCCCGGTCCATCGGGCGCACGCCGCTCGTCCGGATCAACCGCATCACCGCCGGCGCCGCCGCCACCGTCCTCGCGAAGATCGAGGGCCGAAACCCCGCATATTCGGTGAAGTGTCGCATCGGCGCGGCCATGGTCTGGGACGCCGAGGCCGCGGGTCGGCTCGGCCCGGGCAAGGTCATCGCCGAGGCCACCAGCGGCAACACCGGCATCGCGCTGGCGTTCGCGGCGGCGTCGCGCGGCATCCCGTGCGTGCTGACCATGCCCGACACGATGAGCCTGGAGCGGCGCAAGGTCCTGGCCGCGCTCGGCGTCAAGCTGGTGCTCACGCCGGGCGCCCAGGGCATGAAGGGCGCGATCGCCCGGGCCGAGGAGCTGGCCGCGGCCGAGCCCGACACCTACGTGCTCATGCGGCAGTTCGAGAACCCGGCCAACCCGGCGATCCACGCGCAGACCACCGGCCCCGAGATCTGGGACGACACCGACGGCAAGGTCGACGTGCTCGTGGCCGGCGTCGGCACCGGCGGCACGATCACCGGCGTGTCGCGGTTCTTCGAGCAGACCAAGGGCCAGCCGCTGCACTCGGTCGCGGTCGAGCCGACGCACTCGCCGGTCATCAGCCAGACCCGCGCTGGCGAGGAGGTGAAGCCCGGGCCGCACAAGATCCAGGGCATCGGCGCCGGGTTCGTGCCGAAGAACCTCGACCTGGCGCTGGTCGACGAGGTCGCCCAGGTGACCAACGACGAGGCGATCGCGATGGCCCGTCGGCTCGCGAAGGAGGAGGGCATCCTGGTCGGCATCTCGTGCGGCGCGGCGATGACCGTGGCCGACCGCCTGGCGCGCGAGCCGCGCTTCGCCGGCCAGACCATCGTCGTGATCCTCCCTGACACCGCCGAGCGCTACTTCACCGGCGTGCTGTTCGAGGGCATGTTCGACGAGGTCGTCAACCAGACCGCGATCTGACGCGCGGCCGGGCGCCCGCGGCCTCGACGGCCCCGCCGCGCCGCGCCGCGCTTGGACCGCGCCGCGGCCTCGCGAGCCGCCGCGGCGCTGAGCCTCAGCGGCCCGGGCGCGCGACCGCGTCGGGCAGATCGGGCGTCGCGATCCGCGGCCGCGCGATCGCGGCGCCGACGGCGGACAGCGCGATCGGGAACGGCAGCACGAACCCCGTGGCGAGCGCGCCGATCAGGATGACCATGCGCTCGGAGCTCATCACGATCGTCGCCAGGATCGTCGTGGCCGCGAGCGCCAGCCAGCTCATCGCGATCTGGCCGACGGTCGCGTCCGGCACCAGCCGGATCGTGACGGCGCCGCCGACCACGAGCGCGGCCAGGCCCCCGAGGATCGTGAACGACTCGGTCCCGACCCCCGGCGCGGCGGAGCAGGGCGATGGTCACCATCGCCGCGGCGACGACCGCGAGCTGCACGAACCCGGCCGCGGCGGTCCGCGCGAGCGCCGCCGGCAGCCGGGCGCCGAGGGTCGCGCTGGCGGCGGTCGCGGCCAGCGCCAGGGCGAGCGTCGCGAGTTCCTGGGACGCCAGCGCCGGCGCCGACAGCTCGGGCAGGGCCTCCATGCCCAGCACCACGCCGCCCGCCAGCGTCGCCGCGGCCACCAGCAGGATCGTCGGCACCGTCGGCAGCACCCGGGCCGCGACCGCGCCGCCGATCAGGCACCCGGCCACGAGCGCCGCGCCGCGCAGCACGTCGTCGTCGAGCGAGCGGCCGATCAGCTCGTGCAAGAGCACGAGCACCGGCGCCGTCGCCCACGCGACGGCGCCGAGCAGGATCAGGACCGCCGTGGCGGTGGCCGCGGCGCGGGTGGGCTCGCGCATCGGTCAAGCGTAGCACCGCCCGCGGCCCGGTCGCAGGTCGCCCGCGGCCCCCGGCGATTGCCACCCGCGGCGTCGGGGGGCAAGATGCCCGCGGAACCATGGCTACCTCGACCGCGCCCGAGTCGTTCACCCGCACCACCACGTCGATCCCGGCGCTGTTCCTCGAGCGGATCAGCAAGACGCCGGACCGGGAGGCCTACCGCTACCCGGTCGGCGACGACTGGCGGGCGCTGACCTGGCGGGCGGCCGGGGTCCGGGTCAAGGCCATCGCCGCGGGGCTGCTCAGCCTCGGCCTCGCGCCCGAGGACCGGGTCGGGATCCTGTCGAGCACGCGCTACGAGTGGATCCTGATCGACCTCGGCGTCCTGTGCGCCGGCGGCGCGACGACGACGGTCTATCCGTCGTCGACCGCCGAGGAGTGCGCGTACATCCTCCACGACTCGACCAGCCGGTTCGTGTTCGCCGAGGACGCCGGCCAGGTCGCGAAGCTGCGCGGCCACAAGGCCGCGATGCCCGGGCTGGCCAAGGTCATCCTGCTCGACGGCACCCCCGACGCCGCCGACGGCGACTGGGTCATGTCGCTGGCCGCCCTCGAGGAGGCCGGCGCTGCGCACCTGGCCGCGACCCCGAGCGCGGTCGACGACGCCACCGCCGGGATCAAGCCCGACCACCTCGCCACGCTCATCTACACCTCGGGCACGACCGGCAAGCCCAAGGGCGTGCGCCTGGTCCACGAGTGCTGGGCCTACACCGCCGACGCGATCGCCGCGGTCCAGTTCATCACCGACGCCGACCTCGAGTACCTGTGGCTGCCGCTGTCGCACAGCTTCGGCAAGGTCCTGACCTCGGGCCACCTCAAGGTCGGCCACACGATGGCGGTCGACGGCCGCATCCCCAAGCTCATCGACAACCTCGCGATCGTCCGCCCGACGATGATGGCCGCGGCGCCGCGCATCTTCGAGAAGGTCTACAACAAGGTCGTCCAGGGCGCGAAGGACGCCGGCGGCATGAAGTGGCGGATCTTCCAGTGGTCGATCGGCGTCGGCAAGCAGGTGTCGGCCCTGCGCCAGCAGGGGCGCGAGCCCGGCGGCCTCCTGGCGATCAAGAACTCGATCGCCACCAAGCTGGTGTTCTCGAAGCTGCAGGCGCGCTTCGGCGGGCGCCTGCGCCTGTTCGTGTCGGGCTCGGCGCCGCTGTCGCGCGAGATCGCCGAGTTCTTCCACGCCGCCGGCGTGCTGATCGTCGAGGGCTACGGGCTGACCGAGTCGAGCGCGGCCAGCTTCGTCAACCGGGCCACCAAGTTCAAGTTCGGCTCCGTCGGCCTGCCGATGCCGGGCACCGAGGTCAAGCTGGCGCCCGAGGACCACGAGATCCTGCTGCGCAGCCCCGGCATCATGCGCGGCTACCACAACCTGCCCGAGGAGACCGCCGCGACGCTCACCGACGACGGCTGGCTCAAGACCGGCGACATCGGCGAGCTCGACGCCGACGGGTTCCTGCGCATCACCGACCGCAAGAAGGACCTGATCAAGACCAGCGGCGGCAAGTACGTCGCGCCCCAGCACATCGAGGGCAAGATCAAGGCGGCGTGCCCGTTCGTGTCGCAGGTGATCGTCCACGGCGACCGGCGCAACTTCTGCTCGGCGCTGATCACGCTCGATGAGGAGAGCCTCAAGAAGTGGGCGGAGGGCGCGGGCCTCGCCGGCAAGTCGTACGCGCAGCTCGCGGCGTCGCCCGAGGCCAAGGCGCTGCTCCAGACCTACATCGACGGCGTCAACCGCGAGCTCGCCAAGTGGGAGACGATCAAGAAGTTCGCGATCCTCCCCGCCGACCTGACGGTCGAGGCGGGCGATCTGACGCCGAGCCTCAAGGTCAAGCGCAAGGCGGTCGAGAAGAAGTACGCGCCGGTGCTCGACGAGATGTACCAGGGCGCGATGGCCGACGTGTGAGCGGCGGCGCGGGGTAGGATCGCCGCGATGGACACCGCCCCGCTGGTCGAGGCCCTCTACGCCATCGGCATCGGCCTGGTGGTCGGGCTCGAGCGCGAGCACAGCGAGGTCGCCGACGGGCTCGCGGCCGGCGACATCCCGGCCGAGCACCAGGGCCGCGCGATCGCGCAGCCGGCCGCGGGCGTGCGCACGCTGGCGCTCCTGTCGCTGACCGGCTGGCTGCTGGCGTACCTCAGCGACCGGATGGTGTGGATCCTGCCGATCGGGATGATCGCGGTGGCCGCGGTCGTGGCCGCGCAGGTCATCGTCAGCCGCGGCTCGGGCATGACCACCGAGGTGGCGGCGCTGGTGGTCCTGCTCCTCGGGGCGGTGGTCCACGTCGACCGCCCGCTAGCGATCGCGCTGTGCCTGGGCACCGCGATGCTGCTGGTGTCCAAGCCGTGGATGCACGGCTTCGTCGCCAAGGTCCGGCGGATCGAGATCACGGCGACCCTCCAGCTCCTGTTGCTGGTGGCGATCGTGCTGCCGCTCTTGCCGACGGAGGCCCAGGATCCGTGGGGCGCGCTGCCGCCGCGCAAGGTCGGCACGTTCATCGTGCTGATCGCCGGCGTCCAGTACGTCGGCTACGTGCTGACGCGCTGGCTGGGCGCGGACCGCGGCGCGGGCCTGGCCGGCCTGGTCGGGGGCCTGACCAGCTCGACCGCGGTGACCGTGTCGATGGCCCGGGCGGCCCGCGCCACGCCCGAGCTGACCGTGCCCAACCAGCTCGCGACGTTCCTGGCCAACACCGTCATGCCGATCCGGGTCGCGGTGATCGCCTGGGCGATCGACCGCGAGGTCGGGTGGCGGGTGGCGCTGGCGCTGGCGGCGATGGCGCTGACCCTGCTGATCGCGGCGCTGGTGACCTGGCGTCAGGCGCGCCAGCAGGCCGCGACCGAGCGCGCGGCGATCGAGCTGAAGAACCCGTTCGAGCTGTGGGGCGCGATCGGCTGGGGCGCGATCCTGTGCGGCGTGCTGCTGGCGGCGCACTTCGCGACCGAGTGGTTCGGGCACCTGGGCCTGTACGTCGCGGCGGCCATCAGCGGGATCACCGACGTCGACGCGATCACCCTGGCCGCCGCCGACGGGGGCAAGGCCGGCACGATCGCGCCGGCGTGGGCCGCGCTGGCGATCACGATCGCCGCGGTGTCGAACACGATCGCCAAGGGCCTGATGGCCTACTTCGGCGGCGGGCGCGGCTTCGGGCGCCGGATCGCCCTGGTCTTCGCGATCGCGGTGGTGGTCACGGTCGCGACCGCGCTCGCGAGCGTCGTCCTGACCTGAACCTCGCCGGGTTCGTCGCCGAACCCAGGCAGGTGCAGGGGGCGCTCCGAGGTCCGAGGGCACGTCCGGCTCACGTCGGCACCTCGGGCACGCCCTGCCGAGCCTCCTCTCCGAGGCTCTCCGAGGCGCGAGGCTCCCGGCGCGTGGACCGGTGCTCGACCGAAACCGTGACAGCCCCTGAGCCACCGTTGCCGGGCCGTCGCTGCGCGCGCGGGCTCGCCGCGGCGCGGCGATGGCGCAGAAATTGCCCCGCCGGATCGCCCGTGGTACCCGGGGACGATGGCCGAGTCGGAACCCGCGCCCGCCCCCAAGGCCACTGGGGCCGGCCGCGGCGTCATCTACATCGCGTTCGCGAAGCTGTACTTCATGGTCGCGGGGGCGCTGATCGAGTTCCGGCTGCCGGTGATCCTGTCGCGCGTGATGTACGGCGCCTACGGCGTCGTCAGCTCGTTCGTGTCGCCGGTGAACAACGTCATGGTCACCGGCTCGATCCAGGCGGTGTCGCGCTTCACCGCGCAGCAGCCCGAGACCGCGCGCCTGGTCGAGGCCGCGGGCCTGCGCATGCACCTCTACGTCGGCCTGCCGACCGCGATCCTGTTCATCGCCGGCGCGCCGCTGGTGGGCTGGGCCATGGGCGACACCGCCAAGATCGGCCCGATGATGCTGGCCGGTGTCATCGTCGCGATCTACGCGTTCTACGCGGTGCTGATCGGCACCGCCAACGGCCTGCGCCAGTTCAACAAGCAGGCCGGCCTCGACGTCACGTCGGCGACCTTGCGGGCGGTCGGCATCCTCGGTCTCACCGCCGCCGGGCTCGGCATCTACGGCGCCTACGGCGGCTGGGTGGCGGCGGCCGGCCTGGTCATGCTGATCGCGACCGTGGTCGTGGGCCTGCCGCCGGCCGGCGCCCGCGGGCCCGAGGCCCGGGCGCTGGTCAAGCCGATGGTGCGGTACTTCGCGAAGGTCGCGGTCTACCTGGCGCTCCTGAACATGATCATGTTCGTCGATCAGATCCTGCTGAAGATCCTGACCGCCGGCTGGTACCGCGATCACGGGCCGGCCCTGTCGGCGACGATCGATCGGGTGCTGCCCGCCGCCCGCCACGTGACCGGCTTCGCGGTCGATCCCAGCAACATGTCCGACGTCCAGGTCGCGTACTACCGCGCGGTCCAGAACCTGGCGCGGCTGTCGTACCAGGCGATCATCGCCGCGACGTTCGTCGTGTTCCCGCTGGTGTCGAAGTCGACCTTCGACGACGACAAGGACAGCACCCGCCGCTACATCAACGTGACGATGCGGTACTCGCTGATCTTCGCGACCGCGCTGGCCGTGGTCATGGCCGCCAACCCGCGGCCGCTGCTCGACATCCCCTACGCCGACGACTACGCCAGCCTGGGCGCGCCGGCGCTGATGGTGCTGGCGCTGGGCAACGTGGCGTTCTCGCTGTTCGCGATCGCCGGGACCATCCTCAACGGCGCCGGCTTCACGCGCGACGCCATCGTCGGCGCGGCGGTGACGCTGGCCGTGGCCGCGATCGGCAACCTGATCGCGATCCCGCTGTGCGACCCCGGCGCCCAGGTGCTGGTGGTGGCGGCGTCGGTGACCGGCGCCTCGATGGTGATCGGCGCCGGCATCAGCGGCTGGTTCCTGTACAAGCGCCTGGGCGCGTTCCTGCCGGTGGCGACGCTGGCGCGGGTCGGCCTCGCGGTCGCGGTGGCGATCGGCGTCGGGCGCGTCATCCCGTTTTCGAGCCCGCTGGCGACCCTGGCCGAGGCCGCGGTGGTCGGCGTGGTGTTCCTGGCGGTCCTGATCGTCACCCGCGAGCTCGGCAAGGCCGACCTCCGGTCGATCGTCGCGGTCCGCGCCAAGCGCGGCCAAGGGGGAGACTCATGAAGCGCGCGAGCGTCGTGGTGCTGATCGGGCTGGCGGCGTGCGCGCCGCCGTCGAGCCGAGGCTGGGCCCTGGCCGACGCGGCCCGGACCTACAACGAGGGCCTGCGGTGGGAGCGGTTCGAGGCGGCCGCGTCGGTGGTGCC
>JADJUF010000029.1 GCA_016717005.1 Myxococcales bacterium
GCGATCATCTTCTGCTACCTGGTCTTCATCAGCGCGCTCGTGGCGTTCTTCATGGTGTTCGTGCCGCGGCTGTCCAAGGACATCGCGCGCATCGGCAAGGAGGCGCCGGCGCTCTACACCAAGGCCAACGACGTCTGGATCCCGCAGCTGGCGCGCAGCCTGGAGCAGCGCTTCCCGTCGCTGGCGCCGAAGCCGGTCGTGCCCGAGGCGACGCCGCTGGTGCCCGAGGTGCCGCTGCCGCCCAACACCGCGTTCGTGATCACGCCGCTGCCTGACGGTACGTTCGCGGCGCAGGTGCCGCCGAGCGGCGTGCTGATCCGGCCCGAGCCCTCCGGCGGCTACCGCGTCGTGTCGGCCGAGCAGCCGGCCGAGGCGCAGACGCTCGACGACAAGCTGCGCGGCTTCCTGCAGAAGGGCATGGCGGGGCTGCAGTCGCAGATGGACGACGTGGTCCGGTTCGGGCAGGCGCTGATCGGCGGCGTCATCAAGGGCATCTTCACGTTCTTCCTCGTGCTGATGATCGGCGCGTTCATCTTGATCGACATGGAAAAGGTCCACGCGTTCCTGCGCAGCCTGTTCCCGCCCAACGTCCGCGACGACTACGACGTGATCATCGCCGGGATCGATCGCGGCCTGTCGGGCGTGATCCGCGGCCAGCTGCTGATCTGCTTGATCAACGGCATCTTCACGTACATCGGGCTGGTGATCTTCGACGTGAAGTACCAGCTGCTCCTGTCGTTCGTCGCCGCGACGATGAGCCTGATCCCGATCTTCGGCTCGATCCTGTCGACGATCCCGATCGTGCTGGCGGCGCTGGTGTCGGGCGACGAGGGCATCGACATCGCCCGCGGCGTCGTCATGGTGGCGTGGATCGTCGGCATCCACTTCATCGAGGCCAACTTCCTCAACCCGAAGATCATCGGCACCGCCGCGAAGATCCACCCGGTGCTGGTGATCTTCTCGTTGATCCTGGGCGAGAAGAGCTACGGGCTCATCGGCGCGCTGTTCGCGGTGCCGGTGCTGTCGATCATCTCGGTCGTGTTCATGTTCTTCTACCGGCGCACGTGGATGGAGGGCCGCCCGACGACCGGCGCGGTCCCGATCGTCCCAGCCGCGCCGCCGCCGCCGGCGGTGTGACCTCGCGCGCCTCCGGTTGAACCGCGGGGCGGCGCCGCCCATACTCCAGGCGTGCGCACCCTGGTCGTCGCTGCCTCGCTGGTCGTCGGAGTCTCGATCGCGGCCGCCCAGCCGCTCGATCCGTACGCGCCGGCGGACCCGGACCCGGCGACGACGCGCGACGTCGAGGTCGACACCGCGGTCGCGGCCGGGCTGGTGGCCCGGGCCCGGGCGCTCGCCGCCGACGGGGACGACGCCAGCGCCCGCGGGCTGGTCGTCGAGGCGCTCGCGCGGCAGCCAGGGCCACCGGTCGCGGCCGACGCCACGGGGCTCCTGGACGAGCTCGACGCCCGCCTGGCGGCGCGGCTGCCGCCGACGGTGGTGGCGCCGCCGGTCGCGCCGCCGTCCGACCTCGGGCCGGGCCCGCGCGATGATCTCGACCTCGACGAGCCGCCGCCGCGGCCGCGCGCCTCCGGCGCGTCGACGCTCGCGGTCTACGGCGCGGTCGGCGGCTCCGCGGTCGGCGCGGCCCTGGCCTTTCGCGACGACGGCTACGCGATGGTGGTCGGGCTCGGGCTCGGCGGCGCCGCGGGCAGCGTCTTGGGCTACGTCGCGGGGCGCCGACGTGGCGACGACCGGCTCGCCGCCCACCTGATCGGCAGCAGCATGGTCTGGGGCGCGGTGGCCGGGGCGATGTTCGCCGACGTGGTCAGCGGGCTCCAGGACACCACCGTGAACGACGTCGGGATCGGCGGCGCGATCGGCGCGATCGGCGGCGCGGTCATCGGCGCCGGCCTGCGCAGCCGCGCGCTGACGGCGGGCGACGCCGTCGTGATCAACGCCACGGCCGCGCTCGGGACGCTGGCCGCGCTCGAGCTGGCGGTCCTGATCGCGCCGCCCGAGACCGAGGCCTACACGCTCAACGGCACGCTCGGCGCCGTCGGGGGCTACGCGCTCGGCCACGTGCTCGCCCGCAAGATCGAGGTGTCGCCGACCCGGGCCACGAAGGTCGCGCTGCTCGGCGCGGCCGGCGCCGCGGTGCCGTGGATCCTGTGGGCCGCGGCCAGCGATCCGAACACCGACGACGACGAGCAGACCTTCGCGGCGCTGTCCCTGGTCGGGATGGCCGGGGGCGTGTACCTCGGCGTGCGCGCGACCCGCGACGCGCCGGCGCGAGCCACCGTCGACGACGCCCCGCTGGCGCTGGTGCGGCGCAGCTCGGCGGGCGGCTGGGCCCTCGGCGGTCCGGCGGTCGCGCCGGTGCGCGCCGGCAACGCGCGCGGCCTGGCCGTGGCCGTGGTCGCCGGCGCCTGGTAGCCCGCCGGCGCGCGGCCTGGCCGTGGCCGTGGTCGCCGGCGCCTGGTAGCCCGCCGGCAACGCGCGCGGCCTGGCCGTGGCCGTGGTCGCCGGTGCCTGGTAGCCCGCCGGCGCGCGCGGCCTGGCCGTGGCCGTGGTCGCCGGCGCCTGGTAGCCCGCCGGCGCGCGCGATCGTGTACAACGTCGGCGGTGGATCCTCACGTCGTCCCGATCCTCGTGTGTCCCCGCTGCCAGCGCCGCGGGTCCTTCACCGCCGGCCGCACGATGCGGTGCACCTGCGGGCTGACGCTCGACACCGCCGCCGGGTATCTCGATCTGCTGGCGCCGGCCGGGCAGGGTGAGCCGACGGTGACCAGCTCCGAGCAGCGCTTGATGGAGAGCCCGGTCGTGGCCCGCCTCTACGAGCGGGTCTGGCGCCCCACCTTCGTGCGGGTGCTGGCGGGGCGCGGCGCCGGCGCCGCGGTCGGCGGCTTCGCCGGCGAGCTGTTCATCCACAAGGGCGCGCTGGCGCTCGACGGCGCGGCCGGCCCGCTCCTCGATCTGTCGTGCGGCCCCGGCGTGTTCTCGCGGGCCCTGGCGGCCGCCGCGCCGGGCGCGCTGGTGGTCGGGCTCGACATCTCGCGCGCGATGCTCGAGGTCGCGGCCAGCCGGGTGCGCGGCTACGGCAACGTCGTCCTGGTCCGGGCCGACGCCCACAAGCTGCCGTTCGCCGACGCCAGCTTCGAGGGCGTCAACAACGCCGGCGCGCTCCATGCCTACGACGACGCCGAGCAGGCGCTGCGCGAGGTCCTGCGGGTGCTCAAGCCCGGCGGCGTGCTGGTCGGCTCGACCTTCGCGCAGGCGCCGACGCTGCTCGGGCGCGTGACCGCGCGCCTCGCCGGCATCCGCCGCTACGATCCCGGCGAGCTGCGGGCCCAGCTCGCCCGCCTCGGCTTCGCCGAGTACGAGGAGCTCCGCCTCGGCGGCGCCTTCGTCTTCCGCGCCCGCCGCCCCTGACCCACCCTGGCCACGCGCCGCCGCGGCGCTCACCCGAGCGCGCACGCCGTGTTCACGCGCGAGGTCGCAGCGCCATGCTGCCCACCGCGCACCCGCGGTGTTCACGCATCGCCCGCACTCGCACGTCACGCATCGCCCGCCCGCGCGCGTCAGGTCACGCGTCGCCCGCACTCGCACGTCACGCATCGCCCGCCCGCGCACGTCAGGTCACCCGTCTCCCGCACGCGCGCCCGCGCACGTCAGGTCACCCGTCGCCCGCCCGCGCACATCAGGTCACGCGTCGCCCGCACGCGCGCACGCGCACGTCGAGCCACGCACGGCGCACGCAACCCGAAACTCGGGCGCTACGCCATGCGCACGTATCATCCGGACGCACGGGGTCGCACGTCTCGGGTGGGGGGCCCCAGCGCATGCTGGGGGGAGGGCCTGGCGACAGGCCCTCCTAAGGTTACCGCGTCGCGAGGCGCGACACGTAGCGCGAAGCGGTGTTCCGCTTCAGCACGCCGCGCGTCACCGCCTTATCGATGACCGAGATCGCGGTCTTGCGCAGGTCGACAGCGTCGTCGGTCTTACCGTCGATCGCTGCACGCGCCTTCTTGACCGCGGTGCGCAGCGCGGACATGGCCGCACGATTGCGCGTGCGGCGCTTGATGGACTGACGATTCGCCTTTTCGGCCGAAGGATTGTTGGCCACGTGAAGCTCTCCTCTAACGAGCGCCGGTTGGTAGCGCGCCACTGGTGACCCTGTCAAGGGCACAGTCCGTCGACCTCCCTTGACCCGTGTCCAGCCGTCCCTGCGCGCCGCGCGCCGCGCGAAGTTGTGGACAACCTGCGCGCGAGTGCCCCTCCGAGGGCCGGGAGCGCCAGTGTTCATGCGACTTCCGCCGCGCGTGCTCAAAAAACTTGCACTCCTGCGACGGGCTCGTCACGCGCGCCGGCCGATGCCCGCCGCCTTGGCCGCGTTCCACAGCGCGTCCATCTCGTCGAGGTTCGAGTCGGTCGGCCGGCGACCGCCCTCGGCGAGCCGGTCCTCGATGAACTCGAACCGGTCGGTGAAGCGGCGCGAGGCGTCGTGGAGCGCGGTCTCGGGGTCGACCCCGAGCTTGCGGGCCAGGTTGACCACGGCGAACAGGAGGTCGCCGATCTCGTGGTGCGCGGCCGGGCCCGCGGTCGGGGCGACCTCGGCCACCTCGTCGACCTCCTCGCGCACCTTGGCCAGCGAGCCCTGCCAGCCGCCCCAGTCGAAGCCGACCCGGCCGGCCTTGTCGCCGAGCTTCTGGGCCCGGGCCAGGGCCGGCAGGATGCCGAGCACCCCGCCCAGCGTGCGGGCGGCCGTCGTGGCCTTGGCGGCCTTCTCCTGGGCCTTGATGCGCTCCCACTGGGACAGCACCTCGGCCGAGGTCTGGGCGTCGGACGCGCCCGGGGCGCCGAACACGTGGGGGTGGCGGCGCACCAGCTTGTCGCAGATCCCGGCGACGACGTCGTCGATCGCGAACGCGCCCTCGGCCCGCCGCAGCGCGGCCTGGAAGACGATCTGCATCAGCACGTCGCCCAGCTCCTCGCGGTGATCGGCGACGTGGTCGCGCTCGAGCGCGTCGAGCACCTCGTAGGTCTCCTCGACCAGGAACGGGCGCAGGGACGCCAGCGTCTGCTCGCGGTCCCACGGGCAGCCGTCGGGCGCGAGCAGGCGGTCCATGATCTCGACCAGGCGCGACAGGGACGATCCGGGAGCGGTCATGGCGCGGACCGTACCCGCCCGACGGAGCGCGTGCCAGCGGCGGCGGTTCCTGCTACAACCCCGTCCCCGGGTCGAGCCGGTCGACTTCGCTCGCGCCGGCAGAAACACCCGATCGTGCCCAAGTCCCCCCTCCGTCGCGACAAGCTCGCGTTCGACGACCCCGAGGCCCTGCAGGCCTTGTGCGGCACCAACAACACCCGGTTGAAGCTCATCGAGCGCACCGCCGGCGCGCAGCTGCACCTGCGCGGCAACGAGATCACGATCGAGGCCGACGAGGCCGCCACGGCCGTCGTCCGGTCGGCGCTCGAGCAGCTCTACGGCTTCGCCCGCAAGGGCAAGCACCTCGGGTCCGACGACGTCGTGCGCGCGGTCAAGGTGCTCTCGGCCGACCGCGGCGCCGAGCTGGCGCCGATCTTCACCGACACCGTGCTCGTGCCCCGGGCCGGGCGGCCGATCTCGCCCAAGGGGCCGTCGCAGAAGCAGTACGTCGATCAGGTCCGCGCCAACGACATCGTCTTCGGCGTCGGCCCGGCCGGCACCGGCAAGACCTACCTGGCGGTGGCGCTGGCGGTGCGGGCGCTGCTCGACAAGCAGGTGCGGCGGATCGTCCTGACCCGGCCGGCGGTCGAGGCCGGCGAGAAGCTCGGCTTCCTGCCGGGCACGCTCGAGGAGAAGGTCAGCCCGTACGTGCGCCCGCTCTACGACGCGCTCGGCGACATGCTCGACGCCGACAAGGTCGCCAAGTTCATGGCCGACGACGTCATCGAGGTGGCGCCGCTCGCGTTCATGCGCGGGCGCACGCTCAACGACGCGTTCGTCATCCTCGACGAGGCCCAGAACACCTCCGTCGAGCAGATGAAGATGTTCCTGACCCGGCTCGGCTTCGGGGCCAAGGCGGTGGTCACCGGCGATCCGTCGCAGACCGACCTGCCGCGCGGCCAGCCGCTCGGGGCTGCGCGACGCGCTCGGGCTGCTCGACGGCATCCACGGCATCGGCGTCACGCGCTTCACCGACGCCGACGTGGTCCGGCACCCGCTCGTGGCCGAGATCATCCGCGCCTACGACGCCCGCGACCGCGTCCGCAGCGAGCGCATCCACGGCGACGAGCGCTTCGTCCGCGACCGCCACGGCGACGACGGTGGCGGCGCCGGCGCGGGCGAAGCTGGGCCGCCGCGCCCGCGCGACGGTCAAGCCGCGGTAGAGTAGGGCGTGCTGATCGGGACCCAGGACGAGGTCGCTGCCGCGGTCGCCAGCGATCCGCGCCTGCGCGCGTGGGTGGTGCGGCGCAGCGGCCCGGGCTGGCTCGAGCTCGAGACCCGGCTGACGCTGGCCCGGGCCAAGGCGCCGCTGCTGCTGGTGCTGGCGTGGCCGGCGGTGTGGCGCGATCCGGTCGCCGCGCGCCCGCACCTGGTGCGCGCGCGCAGCGGCAACTACGCGCTCATGCTGGTCGGCACCGACGACGACTTCACCGACGGCGGCGCGACGGTCGTGGCCGACGACGGCGACGTCGCGGCCATGGCGGTGCCGGCGTCGATCGAGCGGCTGGCGCTGGCGATGCGGGCCCGGGCCGAGGGCTCGGCGCTGCGGCAGATCGCGGCGGGCCTCGAGCTCGAGCTGGCCCAGGCCCAGCACGAGAACCGGCTGCTGATCGAGACCGGCCGCGCGCTGTCGCAGCAGCGCGACATGGCGTCGTTGCTCGAGATCATCCTGCGCCAGGCCCGCGACGTCACCGGCGCCGACGCCGGCTCGGTCTACATCGTCGAGGGCGACGACGACGCGGCCGAGCGGGCGCTGCGGTTCATGGTCAGCCAGAACGACTCGCGGCGGATCGACTCGAAGGGCTTCACGATGGCGGTGTCGGGCAGCTCGATCGTCGGCACCTGCGTGCTGTCGTCGGACGTCATCAACATCCCCGACCTGTACCAGCTCGACGCCCGCGGCACCGGCAACAACCCGTGGGGCTTCGTCCACGACCGCAGCTTCGACGACAAGTACCGCTACCAGACCCGATCGATGCTGACCGTGCCGATGATCTCGGCCCGGCACCAGGTCATCGGCGTCATCCAGCTCATCAACAAGCGCGCCCGCGGCACGGTCACGCTCGAGGGCGCCGCCGACTTCGACGAGCGGGTCGTGCCGTTCGACGACCCGTCGATCGCCTACGCGACGTCGCTGGCGTCGCAGGCCGGCATCGCCCTCGAGACCGCCCGGCTCTACGACGAGGTCAAGACCCTGTTCGACGGCTTCGTGCGCGCGTCGGTCACGGCGATCGAGTCGCGCGATCCCACGACCTCGGGCCACTCCGAGCGGGTCGCGACCTTGACGATCGGGCTGGCCAAGGCCACCGACCGCCTCGACCAGGGCCGCTACCGCGACGTCCGCTTCACCGCCGACGATCTGACCCAGATCGAGTACGCGGCCCTGCTCCACGACTTCGGCAAGGTCGGCGTCCGCGAGCACGTGCTGGTCAAGGCCAAGAAGCTCTACGAGCACCAGCGCGACCTGGTCGTGCAGCGGTTCCACCTGATCCGCCGCGGCATCGAGGTCGAGTCGCTGTCGAAGAAGCTCGACTGCTACCTGTGCGGCCACGCCGACGAGGTCAACGCGATCGACGAGCTGGCCAAGCGGTCGCTGGGCGAGCTCGACGACATGGTGCGGTGGATCCTGGGCGCCAACGAGCCGACCGTGCTCGAGCAGGGCGGGTTCGAGCGCATCGCCGACATCGCCGGGCGCGTCTTCGTCGATCCCGAGGGCCACAGCCGGCCGTACCTGTCGCCCGACGAGGCCACCTCGCTCCAGATCATGCGCGGCTCGCTGACCCGCGAGGAGCGGTTCGAGATCGAGAGCCACGTGGTCCACACCTACAACTTTCTGCGCCAGATCCCCTGGGGCCGGCAGTTCCGGCACGTGCCCGACATCGCCGGCGCCCACCACGAGAAGCTCGACGGCACCGGCTACCCCAACCAGCTGCGCGGCGACGAGATCCCGGTGCCGGCGCGGATGATGACGATCGCCGACATCTTCGACGCGCTGACCGCCAAGGACCGGCCCTACAAGAAGGCGATGCCGGTCGACCGCGCGCTCGACATCCTGGCCAGCGACGTCAAGCGCGGGCTGCTCGACGACGAGCTGTTCGCGGTGTTCACCGAGACCCGGATCTGGGAGACCCTCAAGTCGTGATCGCGTCGGCGCCGCGCGCCGGGGCCGCGCCGGGGGCGCAGGTCGACCTCGCGTTCGATCGCGGCCTGGCCGAGGCGTTCGATCGCACCGCGGTGCGCCGGTGCGTGCGGCGGATGGTGGCGGCGGCGGCGGCCACCGAGGGCCGCGGGCTCGAGGCCGCGTTCCGGTTCACGCGCGATCCGGCGATCCACGCGCTCAACCGCGACTACCGGGCCAAGGACCAGCCGACCGACGTGCTGGCGTTCGCGCAGCGCGAGGGGCCGCCCGGCGCCACCGACGCCGGCGTCCTCGGCGACGTGATCATCTCGGTCGAGACCGCGCGGCGCCAGGCCAAGCGCCGGGGCCCGGCCGGGCTCACCCACGAGCTGTGCTTCCTCGCGGCCCACGGGCTGTGCCACCTGCTCGGCTACGATCACCCGACGGCCCGGGCCGAGCGGATCATGAACGCGCGCATGGCGGCGCTGCTCGCCGCCGCGGCCGCGCCCGGGCCCGTCCGCGCGGCGTGACCCGCGCGCCGTGGACGTCGTGCGCCGTGGCCGCCAGGCCGCGCGCGCCGTGGACGCCGTCACGCGTCGCTGCGCGTCGGCCGTGACGAGCCGTGACGCGGCGGCCGTCACGCGTGCGCCGGCGGGCGCTCTGGCGACCAGATCCGTCGGCGCGGTGGTACGTTCGAGCCGCCGCCGTCCGATGAATCAGGTGCCCGTGCTTCGTCCTCGTCTGTTCGTCCTGACCCTGGCCACCGCGTGCGTGGTCAGCTCGCCGCCCCCGTTCCAGCCCAGCCAGCCCGCCGCGGGCGCGGGCCCCGGCGCCGCGGGCGGCGACGCGAGCGCGCCGGTCGATCCTCGCACGCCGCTCGATCCCACCGCCGGTCCGAGTGATCCGGCGGGCCCGATCGATCCGGTCGGGCCCGGCGGTGCCAGCTCGGCCGCGGTCGCGACCGGTCAGGCCGCGAGCTTCCTCGCGACCGTGCCGTTCCAGAAGTGGCCGGTGCTGGGCCCCCGCACCGAGGGCCTGCTGATCACCTACCGGACCTCGGCCGGGCCGACGATCGGCTGGTCGGGGGGGCCGGTCGCGCTCGCCACCACCAGCGCCCGGGCGCTGACCTACTGGTTCGTCGCGCCGGGGCGGTGGAGCGCCCAGGCGGTGTACTTCGCGTCGCGCGGCGAGGGCGAGAACTTCTTGGCCGCGTGGGGGGTGCCGCTGCCCGACGGCAAGACCGCGACCTTCGACGCCGCGATGTTCACGCCGACCACGCCCAACCCGTGGGGGCTCAGCGCCGAGGCCCACCTGGTCGACGTCGACGTCAACGCCGGCGCCGGCGCCGCGGCCGGGGTCCACTTCGTCATCACCGGCGCGCGGGTGCTCGACGGCCAGCCCGGCTATCCGGTCGCGGCGACGGCGCTGGCCCAGGGCCAGGCCGCGTGGACCCAGTGGCAGGACGAGCAGCGGACGGCGATCGCCGCGCTGCTCGACGAGCAGCGCCGGACCGCCCCGGGCCAGGCGTTCGGGCCCGAGACCGAGGCGATCGACGGCGGCATGTTCCCCGAGTGGGTGGCGGATCGCCGGGTGCTGCGGCTCGGCTTCTACCAGCGGATCGCGCGCACCAGCTCCAAGGTCGAGACCCGGATGGTCGCGCACTCGTGCCCGCCGGGCGCGCCGTGCCTGCCGCCCCAGCAGCAGCAGGTGACGTTCGCGCGCCGCTACGGCGTCGAGCTGGCGCTGGTGGTCGAGATCGACGCCCGCGGCCTGGTCGCGATGTCGCGGCTCAAGCCCAACGCGATCGCGCCGAGCTACGACGATCCGACGCTGCAGCCGTGACCCTGCCCGGCCGCGGCCGGCGTCGTGGCGGTCAGGGGATCGCGGTCAGCTCGATGCGCCCGTTGCGGCAATCGGTGGACGGCTGGACGATCGGTCGCGCCTCGCCGTAGCCCTGGGCCACGAGGCGGTCGGCCGCGATCCCGTGGTCGATCAAGTCGCGGCCGCGTTCCAGGCGCCGCCGCAGGCTCAGCCGACCGCGCGCGCGGCTGCGGGCCGTCGCCAACGCGAGCCCCACCGTGCGCGCGGCGCCGGACGCGACCGCGTCGGTCACGCGCCCTGGATGCGGTCGCCGAGGCCGGGTCGGATCATCGCGGCCCGCGTCGACGTCGCGGACCGCGCGTCGCGCAGGGGCGGCGGTGGTGCTACGCCAGCAGCCGCACGCTGCCCGGCGCGACCGCGACCTCGGGCTCGACCCGCTCGGTCCGGAGGTCGCCGGGTCCGGCCAGGGCCGCGGCGGCCGCGGCGGTGAGCAAGATGTCGCCGGCGCCGGCGGTGTCCTCGCCGAGCTTGCTGGCGGCGTTGACCTCGGCGCCGAAGACGTCGTGATCGCCGATGCGCAGCACGTGGCCGTAGCCGATGCCCAGGCACAGCAAGAGCTGGTCCTCGGGCGCGCGCCCGACGTTCGCCTGCGCGCAGCGCACCATCATCGCCCGGGCGCACGCCAGCGCGGTCTCGACCCGTCGGAACAGCAGCAAGAAGCTGTCGGCCTCGGTCTTGAGCAGGATGCCGTCGTGGTCGATGATCACCGGCAGCAGCAGCCGGTGGTGCTCGCGGATGACCTGCAGGAAGTGCAGGATCCCGAACTCGGCCACGCGCCGCGAGAACCCATCGAGGTCGGTGAACATCACCGCCCAGGTCTCGCCGAAGAGATCCCAGATCCGTCGGTCGATCGCCGCGCGGTCGGCGCCCGGGGCGCTGCGCTCGTCGATCAAGCGCCACAGCCGCGCCTCCGATCCGGTCAGGCACGGATCCGCGTCGTCGAACATGAGGAGAGGATAGCCCGGTCCGCGCCGGCGCGCGCCCGGTTGTTCCCGCCCGGCGTGCGTTCGCGCCCCGGCGCTCCGACGCGCGCCGTCCGATGCGCTACGGCGTGGGCTCGGTCACCGTGCTGCCGTCGATGTTGATCGCGGTCTGCGCCAGGAGCCGGCCGTTGATCGACGCCCCGGTGCGCAGGTTGATCGCGGTCTGGGACAGCACGATGCCCTCGCAGTGCGCCGTGGTGCCGAGCTCGACCAGGCCCGCGACCTGCCAGAACACGTTCTGGGCCTGGGCGTCGCCGGCCAGGACGATGCGCGCGCCGCTGCTCATCGTGAGGTCCTGGGCGATCTGGAAGATCCAGACGTCGGTGGCGCTCCCGGTGAGCGTGACGTCGGTCGGGATCAGCAGCCCCGTGCCCCACTTGTAGACGCCCGCGGCGATGGTGCGCCCGCCGATGTCGCCGGCGCCGAGCTCGGTGACGTCGGGCGCGCGCCCGGCGGCGTCGGTGAAGGCGAGCTCCATCGCGCCGACCGCGGCGGTCAGCTTGGCCGGCGTCGGCGCCGCGAAGTCGGCCGCGTAGACCCGCCCGGTCACCTGCGGCGACGTCGAGAACGTGTTGCTGCTGTCGGCGGTCAGCGAGAAGCCGGTGATGAAGCTGGCGGCGATCGGGCTGACGCCGACGTCGCCCGTGACGGCCGAGGTGGGCACGGTCGCGATCCCGCTCTTGGCGAGCATCACGAAGTCACCGGCGGTCGCCAGCGCCACCGGCAGCCCGGCGGTCACCGTCGAGCCGGTCGTGAACGTCCAGGTGTAGTCCGCCGCGAGCGCGACGCCCTGGGCGCTCTTCGCGCCGGTCGTGATGGTCGCGGTGAAGGTGCTGTCGATCGCGAGGTGCGCGGCCGGCCAGAAGACCGCGGTCGCGTCGGTGTAGATGACGGTGCCCGCGATCGGCGCGGTGTCGGAGGCCAGCGTGAACGTGGCCCCGGTCAGCGCGCTGGGCGCCATCGCCTCGCTGAAGGTCGCGCTGATGCTGGCGTTGATGGCGACGGCGCCGACGCCGTCGAGGGGGACGGTCGAGAGCACCCGCGGTACGGGGCCCCCAGCGTCGGGCCCGGTGGCCGATCCTCCGTCATCGCCGCAGCCGGCGGCGATGAGCAACAGGAACACGGAGGCCAGGTGTCGTAGGCGAAGGCGTCGGTTCATGCTGGCTGCCTCAGCAGCATCCGGGCCAGCCGCGCGCTGGCGCGCCTGGGCATCGCGAGCGCAGCGCCGCCCGACCAGTGCCCCACCGGCGGAGCCCGCGCCGCGGCCCGATCGAGCGCTGGCGAGACACTGAGCGCCAGCGCACACCTTGGCAGAGCTCCGCGTGCTCGATCGCGCACCTGGAACGAATGTCCAGGACACGTGCGCGACACAGCCGCGTCGGCGCAGATCATGCAAGTGCCGACCGCATGGTCGTGCGGTACAACGCCTTATGAGTGGGAGCATCCTGATCGTCGACAACGACGTAGATGGTGTGGCGATGTTGCGGGGCGCGCTGCGCAGCCGCGGCTACGAGGTGGAGGCCGTGGACTCCGGGGCGGCGGCGCTCGACTGGCTCGCGCTGCGGCCGGTCGATCTGGTCCTGGCGCACCTCCGCATGCCGGGCATGTCAGGGGTCGAGCTCTGCTCCGCGCTGCGCGACGCGCACCCGGATCTCCTCACGATCGTCGTCAGCGGCGACGGCACCCTCGGCGGCGCGATCGGGGCGATCCGCGCGGGCGCCTACGACTACATCGCCAAGCCGATCGATCTCGAGGCTCTGGGCATCGCGCTCGAGCGCGCGATCGCCCACGTGTCGCTGCGGCGTGAGCTCCTCCGCCTCCGGGGGGAGGTGGCCGCGGCGCGGCCGATCGCGAGCATCGTCGGCAACAGCCCGGCGCTGCGCAAGGTGGTCGAGCTCGTCCACAAGGTCGCCGACAGCGACGCGACCGTGCTGATCGTCGGCGAGACCGGCACCGGCAAGGAGCTGTTCGCGCGCGCCATCCACGACGGGTCGCCGCGGCGCGAGCTGCCGTTCGCCGCCATCAACTGCGCGGCGGTGCCGGCGGCGCTGCTCGAGAGCGAGCTGTTCGGCCACGTCAAGGGCTCGTTCACCGACGCCCGCCGGTCGCGCCCGGGCCTGTTCGTCGAGGCCGGCGGCGGCACGGTCTTCCTCGACGAGATCGGCGAGATGCCGCTCGAGATGCAGGTCAAGCTCCTGCGCGTGCTCCAGGAGCGGCGGGTGCGCCCGATCGGCGGCGAAGGCGAGGTCCCGTTCGAGGCGCGCGTCATCGCCGCGACCAACCGCGACCTCGAGGCGGACGTCGCGGAGAAGCGCTTCCGCGAGGATCTCTACTACCGCGTCAACGTCGTCCAGATCCCGCTGCCGCCGCTGCGGGCGCGCCCCGGTGACCTCCTGATGCTGGCCCACCACTTCATCCAGAAGATCGCGACGCGCACTGGCAAGGCCGTGGTCGGCGTCAGCCCCGAGGCGGCCCAGGTCCTGGTCGACTACGACTGGCCCGGCAACGTGCGCGAGCTCGAGAACTGCCTCGAGCGCGCGATCGCGCTCACGTGCTCGAACCAGATCGCCGTCGACGATCTCCCCGAGAAGGTCCGTCGTCACCAGCGCGCGATCCTCGCCACCGCGACCGGGATGCCCAGCGAGCTGATCTCGCTGGCCGAGGTCGAGCGCCGCTACGTCCGGCAGGTCCTCAACGCCGCCGGCGGCAACAAGAGCGTGGCCGCCCGGATCCTCGGCATCGATCGCCGCTCGCTGTACCGGCGCCTCGAGGACACGCCCTCGGGCGCCGAGCACGCCATCGCCAGTACTTGAGCCAACTTCGGCATGACATCTGCATCGACACGCCCCATGGCCGCGACGCTTCATGTGCTGGTGGTCGAGGATGACCCCGTCACCGCGTTCAACATCGAGCACGCCCTGCGACGCAGCCCGGAGGTCGCGACGCTCACCCACGCGAGCGACGGGCGCGACGCCCTCGACCGCCTGCGCCGCGGTCGGCTCGTCGGCGCCCGGGTCGTCGTCTTGACGGATCTCTCGATGCCGCGGATGTCGGGGTTCGAGCTCGCCGCGGCGATCCGGGCCGACCCGAGGCTGCGCGGGCTGCCGATCCTGGTCCTGACGACGTCGACGGCCGAGGCCGATCGCGCGGCCGCGCGCGCGCTGGGCGTGGACGCCTACATCGTCAAGTCCGACACGAGCGCACCCCTCGCCGAGGTGCGGGCGTGGTTAGGGAACTACGCCGCCGGGCTCGCCGCCGCGTAGCGGGTGCGCGCAGGCGCACGGCGCGGGCGTCAGCGCACAGTCACGGCGCCGCCTGGGGCAGGGCGATCTCGAACCGCGCGCCGTGGCCGGGCACGCTGGTCGCCGTCACGGTGCCGTGATGCGCCTCGACCAGCCCCTTGACGATCGCCAGGCCGAGGCCAGCGCCGCCGTGGTGGTGGGCGCCCTGCCGGTACCGCTCGAAGATGTTGGGCAGCTCGGCGGGCGGGATCCCCGGGCCGCCGTCCGCCACCGCGATCACCACGTCGTGCGCGCGCGTGATCACGCTGACCTCGATCGCCGTCCCGCGGGCGTAGACCAGGGCGTTGCCGATCAGGTTGGAGAGGACCTGGTGCAGCCGATCGCGATCGCCGTCGAGCGGCGCCGCCTCGTCGCCGACCGTCACCGTGAGCGTCGAGCCCGCGGCCGCGGCCGCCAGCTCGTGATCGGCGCAGACTCGTCGGACCAGCCGGCGGGCGTCGAGCCGCGCGATCTCGATCGTCAGCCGTCCGCTCTGGATGTGCGCCACGGCCAGCAGATCCTTGATCAGGCGCTCGCACCGGGCGGACGAGCGCGCGATCGTCGAGACGCACCGGGCGTGGTCGCCCGACGACAGCTCGCCGGCCAGCGCGTCGCAGGCGAGGCCGATCGCGTTGAGCGGGCCGCGCAGATCGTGCGACACGATCGCGAGCACCTCGTCCTGGGCCTCGCGGCGGGCGCGCTCGGCGGCCTTGCGCGCGGTGATGTCGACCAGCGCGAGCACGCACTGGGGCGGATCCTCCGCGGCCTCGCGCAGGACGACGCCGTCGATCAACGCGTCGAGCGGCGCGGCGCCGTCGCGCACCAGGACCACGTCGCCGCAGCGCTCGTGGCCGGCGCTGAAGACCTCGTCGACGAAGCCGCGGAATCGATCGCGGTTGCGGTCGTCGATGAACCGGTCGATCTGGCCACCGAGCAGGCGGTCGCGCGAGGCCCCGAGGAGCGCCTCGGCGGCCCCGTTCATGTCGATCATCGTTCGCCCGACGTCGATCGTGACGTAGGGCGTCGGCGCGAGCTGGTAGAGCGCCTGGAAGCGCCCGTGGGCGACCACCATCGCCTCGTGGATGCGCCGCAGCTCGTTGTTGGCCGCCCGCAGCTCGACGTTCTGCAGCTCGAGCATGGTCTCGTGGGATTCGAGGGCCGCGCGCGCCGTCGCTGGATCGTGCGCAAGTCCTGAGCCGATTCGCGTCGCCATCTTCCCACCGCTCCTTCAGGCCGCGAGCGATGCCCACGGCGTCGACACTGTACGCCGGATCGGCGCAGGCGCACAGGTGGCGCGCGGTCGCGCGTGCCCGCGCGGCGGGGCCATGTCTGGAGCGCCGTCATCGTGGGCCCGACACGGAATAACCACCGTGCGCCAGCGCGCACCGAGCGATCGCGCACGTGCGCCGTGCGCCAGCGCCGCAGCACGGGGCGCTCGAGGTGTCGCGCCGCGTGGCACGGCCCCTGCTGTGATCCCGATCGTCCACGAAAGGCCCCCGTCATGATGACTCCCAGACTCTCCGCCCTGCTCGTCGCCGCCGCCCTCACCGGCGCGCCCGCGGCGGCCTTCGCGACCCCCGCGGTCGCCGCGCCCGTGACGCTCGCGCCCGCGACGCCCGCGCCTGTGACGCTCGCGCCCACGTCCACCGGCGCCGACGACCGCGCTGACGCGGACCAGTACGCGGCCCGCGAGCTCCGCGATCGCCCGGTGGCCGACTTCCAGGGCGGACGCTCGGTGGTCGTGATCGGCGCCAGCACGGTCACGATCCTGCTGGTCGTGATCCTCCTGGTGATCCTGCTGTGACGGCGCGCCTGGCCGCGACGGTGTTGGCGCTCGTCGCGGTCGTCGGCTGCGCCTCGTACCGCGGGGGCGCCCGCCCCATCGATCCGGTGCGGATCCGCGCCGACGCGGGCTGGATCGCCGCGGCGCCGACGCCCGAGGTGCGCCAGCGCGGCGAGCTCGACTGCGGCGCCGCGGCGCTCGCGATGGTCGCCGGCCGCTGGCGGGTGCCGCTCACCGAGCACGACGCGATCGCCGCGCTGCCCGCGCCGAGCCCCACCGGGACCCGCCTCGGCGACCTGCGCGACGCCGCGCGGGCCGAGGGGCTGTCGGCCTTCGCGATCGCCGGCGATCGCGACACCCTCGTCCACGAGCTGCGCGCCGGTCGCCCGGTGATCATCGGGCTCCACCTGTCGTACGGCCGGCAGACCGTCGGGCACTACGAGGTGCTCGTGGCGGTGCACCCCATCGACGATCGCTTCGTGACGATCGACCCGGCCAGCGGCTGGCGGGTGCGCCGGTGGGTCGACCTCGACGCCGAGTGGGCGCCTGCGGGTCGCCCGACACTGGTCGTGATCGGCTCGATCGCCCCCGTGGCCGTGCGCGCACGCGCCGACCGACGCGTCGGTCGCGCACGTGACTGACGGGACGGGCTGAGCTCCGGGCACGCGCGCGCCCCGCCCCCGCTCGAGAGCGGGCCTGTCACCTCGAAGCTGGTCATTCGGCTGACCTCCGGAGTGCGCGACCGCGCGCGCACGTGCGCTCGCGCTCGTCCGCGCGCCCTCCGATCGACCCGCGCTTCGCCTGGCCCGGGCGTGCCCGCGCGCCGAGAGGACCGGAATCATGGGCGCGGCGTCTGCGCACGGTGGCGGCCGCGCACGACGCTCCCGCGCGCGGATCGGGCACGAGAATCGCGGGCCGGAGCTCCTGACGCCGAGACCCACCTTGGGGACGTCGACGCGCAGGGCCGCACGCGCCGCGCCCCTCGGCGCCGTGGCGGGGGGCGGATCCGGATCGATGCGATGCGCGGTGGCTACGACGGCAGCTTGTCGACGCACGCCTGGGCGCGGCCCTGGGCCGTCACCATGCGGGAGACCACCCCCTCGGGGATGTCGCCGCTCGGCTTGGAGGTGGCCTTGAGGGTGGTCTCGAGGACGTCCCAGCGCTTCTTCGCGGCGTCCGCGCATGCGCGGTCGGTGCACGCGCAGGTCTCCGTCGCGAGCGCGTCGAACTGCCCGAGCACCCTGGTGGTCGCGGCGGTGAGCGGCGGGTTCGCGCCGCCGATCCGCGTGGTGCAGGCCTCGATCCGCTGCTGGATCGCGTCGACCTCGGTCTTGACGGCCACGGGCAGCGTGGCCTCGTGCTCGTACATCGTGTCGAGCCGGCGGTCGAAGGGCGCGCCGGCCGCGATCTCCTTCTCGACGCACGCACGATCGGGGCACGCGCACACCGCGATCTGCACGCTGCCCAGGTCGACGAGCAGCGCGGTTTGCTCCGGCGTAGCGGTCGTGGCCGCCGTGGTGCCCGGGCCGCCGGCCGGGGCGGTGGCGGTCCCGCCGGCCGGGGCAGTGGCGGTCCCGCCGGCCGGGGCGGTGGCGGTCCCGCCGGCCGGCTCGATCGGCTTCGTGCCCGCGGACGGCGCCATGTCCTGGTCCTTGGCCTTGCCACAGGCGGCGGCGGTCAGGAGCAACGCGAATGAGACGAGATGCGGGAGCTTCATGATGGATCCTTGGAGTGAGACGAAGGCCGACACGGGTCACCGCGGACGTCATCGAGACGTCCGGGCGCCCGTGCGTGGCCTTCGCCCACGCTGCAAGCCGGGGGCCTGGCGCGACCACCCCCGCGCCCGCGCCGTGGTCGCGTCGTCGAGCGGTCCCGCCCCGAGGTGTGCGTCAGCGCCCAGTGAGCGGGCGCGGTCGCCCACTGCGCACAGTCAACGCGCCCGGACCTGCGCGCCACGCGCGCGGGCGTCGGGCCAGTTCGTGTGCGGCGTGTGCGGCGTGTGCGGCGTGCGACGTCAGCGGCGGTAAGCTGCAGAATGGGAACGCGGCACCACGTCTACTTCTGTCCGGGGATGTTCGGGTTCGCGCGGCTCGCGTCCTACGACTACTTCGCCCACGTCGAGCGCGCGCTGGAAGCTCGGTTCCACGACGCCGGCCAGCCGATCGAGGCGCACGTGGTCGAGGTGATGCCCACCGCGTCGGTGCCCGCGCGCGCGGCGACGCTCGCCGCGCTGATCGCGCAGACATCGACGGGGCAGGGGCCGATCCACCTGCTCGGGCACTCGACGGGCGGCCTCGACGCGCGGCTGGTCGCGTCGCCGAGCTCGCAGCTGCCGATCGGCGCCGAGGCGCTGGCCTGGCTGCCCCGCCTGCGCAGCGTCACGACGATGAACACGCCGCACTACGGCACGCCCCTCGCGAGCTTCTTCGCGACCGCGCAGGGGCAGCGCGTGCTCTACGCGCTCTCGGCGTTCACGTACATCGGGCTCTCGCTCGGCGCGCGCCCGCTCGCCGCCGCGAGCGCGCTGATCGGGATCCTGGGGCGCGGCGACCGGGTGCGGGGCATCGAGCTGCGGCTCCTCGACCGGTCGGTCGACTCCCTGGTCGGGCTCGTCGACGACGCCCTCAAGCCCGAGGTGCGCGCATACCTGCAGGCCATCAAGGTCGATCAGGGCGGGATGCTCCAGCTCGCTCCCGAGGCGATGGACCTGATGGTCGCCGGCTTCGCCGATCGCGCGGGCGTCACGTACCAGTCGACCGCCTCGATGGCGCCGGCGCCGTCGCTCGGGAAGTGGGTCCGGACCGTCGGGCATCCATGGCGGGCGGTCTCGCTCGCGCTGTTCGCCGCCGTCCATCGCATCACCTCGCGCCACGACGAGCGCTATCCCTGCAGGAGCGCGACGCGCGGCGCGCCGACCGAGGCGACCCTGTCGTCGGCCTTCGACGTGTCGCGGGACCTCCACGGCAACGACGGCATCGTGCCGCTCCGCTCGCAGGTCTGGGGGACGCTGGTGTGGGCTGGGCTCGCCGACCATCTCGACGTGCTCGGGCACTTTCGCGGCGACGAGGACGAGGGCGAGGGCGAGAGCGAGAGCGAGGCGCAGTCCGAGCTCCGCCACCACGACTGGCTGACCAGCGGCTCGTCGTTCGACCGTCCGCAGTTCGACGGGCTGATGGATGCGATCGCGGGCGGGATGCTGACGGCGGCGTCGGCGCACCACGCGTGACGCTGCGCCGTCGCTGGTCGGTCCGCGGAGCGCATGGCGAGCGGCGCCGCGTCGGGGTCGGCGACGAGCGCGCGCGCGCCGGCGCGCGCCCCCGCACCCCCGCGGCCCTGGCGATGCGATCGTGGCCCGCAGTGATCAACATCCTCTTCAGGTTCGTCCCGGTCGCGCTGCTCGGCGGTGCTCTTGCCTGCGGCGGCGGGCCTCCCCGCCCTGCGCCCAGCACGGCGTCCAGTGCGTCGGCCTGCGCGTCGATGGCGAGCCAGGTCGGCGCGATGGTGCATCAGGACGTGGAGCTGCGGCCGCTCATCGTCAAGGTCGTCCAGGACAGCTGCGCGGAGGACGCCTGGTCGACGGAGGCGATCGACTGCATGTCCAGGTCGAGCTTCGATCTGTCGGGCCTCGTGCCGCAGCAGACGCTCGCGGAGCGGTTCGGCGGCTGTGGCCGGTTCCTCACCGAGCCGCAGGACCAGGGCATGGGCGCGCGCTTCGGGGCCGAGATCGACAAGC
The DNA here is from genome assembly GCA_016717005.1 of Myxococcales bacterium. Lineage (NCBI taxonomy): Bacteria > Pseudomonadati > Myxococcota > Myxococcia > Myxococcales > Myxococcales bacterium. Next base: position 19,986 of record JADJUF010000029.1, read on the forward strand.
GCATGAACTCCGAGGGGACGCCGCCCGAGCCCGAGCCCGAGCCCGCCGCCGCCGCCGCCGCCGCCGCCGCCGCCACCGTCGCGGTGACGTCGTCGGGGAGGGAGCCATCGCCACCGGCGTGCCGCCCGAGCGATCGTCCGCCCGAGGCACGCGATGAGGGCACCGCGCGGCGACCGCGCGTGGGCTGAAGCCGCGGATGATCGATGTCGTGTTCCGGTCCCGGCGCTGTGCCGATCGTGTGGCGCCCGCGAGCCGGCTCCTCAGCCCGTCGTGCGCTCGACGAGCAGCCGCCCCTCCGCGGAGCGAACCTGGTAGTTGAACTGCCGCAGGTAGCTGAGGCCGATCAGCCCGTCGATGCCGAAGCCGTCCGGGAGATCGAAGACGTGGAGGCGGAAGTCGGCGACGGTGTAGCCGAGCGCTACGAAACGCTCGACCTTGAGCGTGTAACCGTGCTCCTTGCCGACGGCCGCTCGCACGGTCGTCATCGCCTCACCATCGCGTGGGCTGTAGCCGAGCATGTCGATCAGCTCGGCCTTCACGACGGTCTCCGACGACCCCGTGTCGAGCGCCAGCCTGGCCCGCAGGCTGCCGTTGGGACCGTCGACGCGGGCGGGGACGATGATCAGGTCATCCAGCGGATCGAACGGCGTGACCTTCACAGGAGCCGGCCGGGCGATGGCCGGACGACTTTGCCCGTGAAGTAGTGCCCGATCTCCCGGTAGCGCCCCCACAGCGGCCGCGCCTGATCGAGTGGCGCGCGGCTGGTCTTGCCGTGACCGGCCACCCGCGCCGTCGCAAACGCGACGTTGCTGTCGTCGAGCCAGCCGATCTCGACCAGACACACCCATTCGTCCGGGTATCGCGCGCGGATCTCGTCCCACGTCATGGGGGCAGTGAGCCCTGGCTCGTCGGCGTGCGCGACGTTCATGGATCGATCCTGGGCCCCCGGCGCGGCCTGTCAAGTTCCTTGCTGTCAGGCTAGCTCAGCGAGGCCACCCGGCAGGACGGACGGAAGCGCACGGGAATCGAACCCTGGTGGAACCGCGCGGAACCTTCAACGACCGCGCAGCCTTGCAGCGATTCCAGCAGGTTCGCCCCGTGCGCCGTCCGTCGTGATCGTCCCTGGTCGGCCTGGATCCGCTCCGGCGTGGCAAGAACTTGCCACGGCCTCCGGCGCCGCGACGGCCGACGTGCGCTCCGTCGCTTGTCTGGCGCTGGCGCCTCGGGTAACACGGTGCCATGTGGCGTTGGTGCCTGCTCGGTGTGGGGCTCGTCGCCGGGTGCGTGCCGTTCGAGTCGGGCACCGGTGTACGCGAGCGCATGGTCAGCACGCCCCCGGCCCAGCCGGCGCCGGTACTCCTGGGCTCCGCAGTCGCGCGCGGCGCCCTCCGCATCGGCGGCCTCGGTTCAGCGGCCGCGTGGCAGTCAGGGCACGATGCGCGCCCGCCCAACGAAGGCGCGCGTCAGGCCCCGGGGCCCGCGGGCGGCGGCTGGGTCGGCGTCGGGCTGGGCAACGATGCCGAGGTCGCGGCGACCGTGGCGGTGAGCGCCCCGGGCCGCGGTGAGCACCTACCGTTCACGCCGCGGCGCGCGACGTCCCAGCGGTACGGCCTCGAGGTGCGCGACGTCTCGGATCAGCTCCCGTTCTTGTTGCAGTGGCACCTGGGCGTGCGCGTGTACCGCATCCCGTACACCTGGGACGCCGGCGACTGCTTTGAGGTCGACGGCGCGTGCCTGGCCTGGGACCGCAAGGCCGGCCCTGTGAGCGGCACCGCGTGGCGGCCGGGCGCGCAGGTCGGCGTCACGTACTGGCGCGATCTCGGCTATGGCCTGGGGCTCGTCGTCGGCACCCAGGTCGAGCTGCTGCCGGCGATGAACACCGCCGACCGGGCGAACTTCCAGTGCAACTCCCTCGGTCAGTGCGAGCTCGGCCAGCATCCGAGCTTCTTCGGCACGTCGCTCGCGGTATCGCCCGATCTGTACCTCGGCGCGCTTTGGGATCCGCTGCCCTGGCTCGGCGTCCGGGTCGTCGTTACGCCGTGGTCCGGTCCTCACGATGGCCCATCGCAGTGGTTGGCGACCCAGGTGTCGCTGGAGATCAGACCATGACGATCCGTGCGATGAGCCTGCTCGCTGTTGGCGTGTTCGCGATCGGTGCCTGTTGCACCGAGCGCACGGAGCAGGGCGGGCTCGATGTCACGCACTGCGATTGTGTCCCGGATCCGCGTCTGACCCTTGGCGCGACGTGCGTTGGTCGCGATGACTGCGACGTCTGTCAGTCGTCGCTGGCGTGCAATGCCGCCACGACCCGATGCGAGATGCCACGGGCCAACGCCGCGGGGCAGCCATGCGGCTTCGACGGGAACTGCATGATGCCGCTGGTGTGCAATGCGGCACCGGGCGTTCGCGTGTGCGAGCCGGTCGGCCTCCACGTCGAGGGCGAGGCGTGCAGCCAGGACGACAACTGCCAGCCGGGGCTGGCGTGCAACGAGACCGGCGCTGGCAAGGTGTGCGATCTCGAAGGTCAGCTCGCCGAGCTGTGCCAGCAGGACAGCGACTGCATCAGCGGTCTGGTCTGCAACACCGGCTACACGCCTCACGAGTGTCACCCGCGGGGAGCGGTGGGCGCTCGCTGCGGCGGCCGAGCCGAGGACTGCGAGTCCGGGCTCACATGCGATCGCAGCGTCGTGCCGTACGTCTGTCGCTGAGCCTTCATCGACAAGTCCACGCGTGGACCAGCTCCGGCTGCGCGCCCTCGCGGCGATAGGCGATGTGGATCTCGGCACCGTGGGTGGCGATTGCCGCCGACAGGCCTGCGTCCCCCACGGCATCGATGGGCTCCGACGTGAGCTCGCCGCCACGCACGGTGCCGAGACGGAGCTCGCGGCCAGCGGTCGCCCGATACAGCACCGCGAACGAGCCGTCCCGGAGCGTGGCGACGTCGTGGACGTAGTCGGCGACCACGCCAGTGGGATAGTGCGTCCAGGTGCCTCCTGCGTACAGCGAGTAGCCCAGCTCGCCCGATGGCTCTCGGGTGTACGCCAGCAGGACGTCGTCGTTCGGCGCCCGACCCAGGTTCGCGAACGCACCATCGAAGGGCAGGGGGATGGGCGAAAACGCTCCGGACGCATCCGAGGCGATCATCGCGGCTGGCGGTGAGAATCGACGGTAGGCAACCGTGGTCTTGCCCGGCGGGTTGTCGAGCACCGCCACGTCGCCGCTCGCCGCGGCGCCATCCACCGTCGTGACGTCCCAGGTCATCGATGGCCGGATGGCAAGCGCCACGCCACCGGCCTGGGTTCGAGAATAGGCGATGCGCATGACGCCGTCCCTGCCGACGACCATGTCGAGAGACGAACCGCCGGGCGTATTCGTCTCGACGGGCTCGTGTGTCCAGGTCGATGCCGTACGGGTGGCGAACCACACATCGCGGCCCCGTCGGTCGAGGTACGCGACGTCGACGTGAGCCTCGGAATCAACAACGATCGCGGGGTCGGGTAGGCCCGGGTCCGTCAGCGTCGCAACGGTCTCGCTCGACCACGTACCGCTCACATTGGTCGTGTAGACGATGGTGGCGGTGGCCCGGTCGTAGCGCGCGATGTGGATACCGCCGCTCGCGTCGATGGCGATCGAGTTCTGGACGCTGACGTCGCCTGTGGCCAGGACCTCGCGGCGCCAGGAGGCGTCGCAGCCAGCATCCACCGCAGTGTCGGGGGACGGCATCGACCGCGCCGTCGATCAGCGTCTCACCCGTGCCGCTGCACGCCAGCGACGCGACGATCGCCAGGAGCGAACACCGGTGGGTATTGAGCGGCGCGATCATGGCGGGGCCAACGACAGTGTGACCGTGGTCACCAGGCTGGTCGGCGTCACGTCGACCTGAGACCTCGCTAGCACCGTGCCCGGCGCCGATGCAAGGAATACTTCCCCGGTGACCCGCCATGATCGAGCCGCGTCCACCAATCCAAGGCTCGCGGCCTGGTCGGCCTCGAGCGGCCCGACGGTGCGGAGCGGCGGCGCCGCACCATCAGCGAGGTCGACCTGCCACAGGTATCGCTCCGCGCCTGGCAACGCCGGCAGCGCCGACAGGTCGGCGGTGGCTCGCACCGCCGCCAGTCCGCCGAGCGTAGTCGGATCCGCCGCGGCGGCGAGGTGTTGCCTCAGCGCCATGAAGTCGACCAGGCGGAGCTCATGCGGGCTGCGCCCATCCGGGTCCATGCCGGCGGCCAGGGCGTCGGGCAGGTAGGCGTCGAAGTCGAGCGGCTGGGGGCCGTACTGGGTCGTCAGCGGGTCGTACGCCATCAGGCCACTGCGCACCCACGGTCGCTGTCCCGCCAGGGTCGCCTTGAGCAGCCGGAACGCATCGGTCGGGTCTTCGAGCAGGCCGCGCTCCTCGGGCAATACCCGCAGATGCTCGGCCATCAACGCCACCCGCAGCTCGTGGGCAAACCGGTGCCGGCCGCTGTGCAGCCGCGTGTCGATGGTCGCGGCGGTGATCTCCGAGTCGAGCGTGGCCGACCGCCGGCTCATGTTGGCCGAGCCGATCGACGCCCATAGGTCGTCGACCAGCACGGTCTTGGCGTGGACATAGACCGGGGTCCCGTCCTCGTTGATGGGGTGGGCGAACACCACGCGGTCGCCGGTGTAGTCCGGCAGCGTGGTCCCGTCCTCGCCGGACTCCAGGCTCTCCTTGCCGTACAGGATCAGGTTGATGCAGCGACGCCGCATCGCAGAGCACCAGATCGAGGACCGGAAACTCGGCGAGCTGGCGTGGCAGGATGAACACCACCCACTCCAGGGCATCGGGTCCGAGGAGGCGTGCCCGGATCCGCTGCGCCAGCTCGGGGTTCCACAGGTACTGTTCCTCGCAGTACAGGAAGCGTCGCGCTTGCTCGATCGCCCGGAAGGTCGACTGGATCGCCGACAGGTCGCCGCGGTCGGTCGGCACGATGGCGGTGTACTCGGGGATGTGGGGCGCCAGGGTGCGATTGATCTGCACGGTGTGGGGGCCGTCGTTCACCGCCGACAGGATCTGGGTCGCGGTCGGCGGCGGTAGCGGCGTGGCATGGGCCGGCACCGGGTGGCGGCTCGGGTGCGCCACCGCCGCGTTCCACCGTTCCTGAAAGTTGCGGTAGACGTCCCACGCGGCGCGACCGCGGACCTGGCAGTGGATGTCGTGCCACAGGCCGGTCGGTCGATCGGGGTTGGGATCGGGGTGGGTCGGCTCGTCGAAGCGCCCGATGTTGAGATCGATGCCCCCGACGAATGCCACCGGCCCGCTCGGCGACTCGACGAAGGTCGACTTCTGATGATGGACCCCGGTCTCGCGGGTGAGTTCATCGACGATCGCCTGGCCGCGGCGGCCGTCGACCTCGGCGTTGACGAGAGCCGCCATCCCCAGGCTGTGTCGCACCAGCGCGCTGGCTTTCGACTCGAACTTGTCGCGCCACGGCAACCACCGCACATCGACGCCGCGCTGGATGCTCTCTCGGATCAGGCCGCCGATCTCCTTGGGGTGCATCGGCACCAGGCCACTGGAGAGCTGGCCGTCGGCGGCGCGGATCTCGAAGAACCCATCGCACCCGGCGAGATCGCGCGCCCCGGCGGCGGCGACCCCGACCGCGAAGCCATCGTCGCGGGCGACATTGTCGACGGTCACCGACCTGGCCGCGCTGGTCGCGGCATCCACCCACTGCACCGCGCTGGTGCGCGTGTTGACGATCGCGATCGACGATGGCGGGCTGGTCACGAAGCCTGACGGGAACTGCAGTTCGGCCTGCCCCGGGGTGCCGTTCCACAGCAGCCGCACTGTGGCCGCCGGGCTGGCGCGCAGCGGTGGCGGCGGCGACATGCCACCCGGCGCCGCCGGCAAGGTCAAGCGACCGTACCCGTGGACGTGCAGCGCGCCGCGACCCGCGGTCGCAGTGTCCTGGGGAGCGGGATCATCCGGCGCCGGCGACCACCACACAGCGCGGCACTCGACCTCGCCGGCCCAGTCGGGGTCGTGTACTGCGCGCAGCAGGCATTCGCCGCCGGGGCTCACGAAGGCGCCGAAACGCCGTGGCGTGGACGGCTCGGTGACCCGACCGAACAGGTCGGCCCCGGCATCGTCCCCGACGATGCGTGGGTCGTCACCGCGAAACACTGTCGAGAACTCGAGCTGGGTCAAGGTCACGTACATGCCGGGCGAGAAGGTCCCGGCCGGAAACAGCACCCAGTAGAATCGCTGGTCGTCGATATGGTCGTCGTCGAGGTCGATAAGTGGATCACCCGGGAGCGGCTCGGGATCACCGGGTGGCCGCGGCAGTCTGACCTGCTGGTGGCACGGCAGCGCGCGCCAGATCGCGGTCACGTCCTTGGGCAGGATGACCGGCGCCTGCGTGCGCGGGACCTCCAGCATCGCGCGTCGGCCGAGGACCGGCACATCGGCGGCGACCCAGGCATTGATGCCGAGGACCTTCGCCCCGGCGTTGGCCGCCGGGTCGCGCAGGACCCCCGACGGCATGGCGTCGTCGCGATCGTAAGTCTCGTCGACGTAGGTGGCGCGGATGGCTCGGTAGATCGCCCGGAACGCGGCGCGCGCGTCGACCAGCGCGTCGACGTGGTTGCCCTCGGAGTAGCGCTGGAGCTGGCTCTGCGGGTTGGGGTTGCGCGGCAGCCAGCGCGCGTAGTCGATCACGCGCAGCCGGAAGAAGCTCCAGCGGGAGAAGCCAAGGCGGGTCGTCGCTGCGAGCACACCGTGCGGGTGTGGCGCCAGCCGCACGTGCTCGCCCGGGAGCACCACCTCGGCGAGCTGCGAGGCGAGCGCACTGTGCTCGCTGGTGCCCTGGGCGAACGACACCACCCCATGGGTGGGGATCGCGACCTCGATGTTGGCAGACGGAACCAGCAGCAGACGCTCCGGCGCCGATGGCGGCGGGTCGGGTGGCGGTGGAGCCGGGTCGTTGTCAAGCCATGGATCGTATGGCGTGCCGACGTGGTCGCTCAGCACCAGGGTGTGGCGCGGGTGGCGTGGCCGATACCCAGTTCGTCGACCAGGCCGCAACCGTAGATGCATCGGGGCGCGCGAGACGGCCGAAGCCACCGGCCGCCAGGCGCGCGAGCTGCGCGAAGACAAAGACCGGGTCGAGGGGCAGGCCGGCGACATCGAACATCCGGATGCTCACTGCGTTGCCCGCAGGAAGCTCACCCAGACTTTGGTGGCACGCGACGTAGAGCCTTTCGAGTCCAGACTGAACTTGCCAAGTGACGGCGCCGGCACCGGGAGGCCAGCGAACTGGCTGGTGGCGATCGCGGTGGTCGCCGCCACGAGAGACGTCGCACGGATCCCGCGAACGATGAGCCAGCGAGGGACCGGCACTGCGGCGCCAGGTCGGTCGCCGTCGGGTGGGGCCGCCGAAGTCCAGCGCAGCCCACAGGTACTCGAGTCGTCGGCATGCGCCACCGGTGACCTCGAGCACCAGGGTCGTCAGGTTGCAGGCGATCGTCGTCGACACTGACGCGGCGTCCCGCCGAGTCGCGGAGCGGAGGAAGCCCGTCGGTGAAGGCTCGGCGTTGATCGGTCGACAGCGTCGCGACGTCAGGAACCCGCGTCACGAAGCAGTTGAACGGTGCGCGTAGTGAGTCGCTGGTCGCGGTGATCAGGGCGAGTTCGCCCCCGATGCCGCCGGGATCGGCAAGCGACGCCTGGTGGAACTCGCTGTCGACGTCATGGACGTGCTCGAACATCTGCCCGAACAGCGGCGCTCCGGGGCCGCTGGCCAGCCAGATCTGCAGGTCGTCGGTCAAGCTCATGGCGAATCCTCGACGACGGCGCTCATCGATCGCCGACCGCGCGGGTCGACGATCTCGACGCGGTAGGCCCAGCGCGCGGCCGGCGCGGGCACCAGGTCCTCGGTGGTGACCACGTAGGCTCCGGCGTCGACGACCGTGGGCAGCGCCGCGACGTCGAACGAACCGTCGGCGCGGGTCACCGGCGTGTTCGCCGGGCTCCACCCCGGTACACCGCGCTGGCGGCGGAGCAGCGTCACTGTGTAGTCGCGACGCGGCAGACGCACGCGCACGCCGCGGCGGCTCGGGTCCGGCGGCCGCGACACCTCCTCGACCGTCGCCGTCTCGGGCGGCTGGCTCGAGGTGGCCCGAATCGTGACCGGCGACGATGGGGCGAGCGCACGCCGTCGGCGTTCACGGCGACGACGCGATAGTAGTAGTCGACGTCGGCTAGCAGGTCGCTGTCCGCGAGGACCACGACGCTGGCGCTGGCGGCGACGACGGCGCCCGGGCGCATCCGGCGCACGTCATCGACGGCCGCCGCGTCGCGGGTGCGGTACAGGCGCAGCTCGGTGGCGCGGCCGCCGGGGTCGGGCGCGACCCGCAGGGTCGCGTTGCGATCGCCACCGCGGGCCTCGACCACTCGCGGCGCATCCGGGACCTCGAGCAGTGGCACCGCCACGACCTCGAAGCGCAGCGGTTCCACTGGCCAGGCCGCGGCGATGCCGTGCGCCGACACCGCCAGGACGACGAACAGCGTCCAGCCGCGGTCGACGCCCCCGAGTTCGCCATCGTGGTGGGTGGCGGCGTCAACATACGGCGCCGCGTGATCGATCCGGAAGCTCGGGCGATGCTGGGTCGCGAGTCCCTGGAGCAGGTCGACCCGCGCCGTGGCATCGAGCGTCTGGAAGACCGCGTCATCGACCTGGCCGGCGGCCAGGAGCACCGCGGCCGGGCAGCGATACACCTGGACCGACCCGTGCGGCGGCACCACGAAGGCGATCCGCACCGAGGCCCGGCCCTGCGCATCGGCGTGGGTCGCGTAGCGCAGGGTGCCGTGCGCCGGTGGCGGTGGTGGTGGTGCCAGATCAGCCCGCGACGCGACGGCGCACCGGGCCAGACGGCTGGCGTTGCCGCTGGCATCGACCGCGCGCACCGTGGCGCAGATCTGGGCGCGGCCGCGCCCGTCGAACGGCACCACCACCGGGCCAAGCTCGATAGTGACCCGGGTGGCACCGCCGCCACCGCTGATGACGTGGGCCATGGTGGTCGTCGCGGTCAGCCCCGGCGGTACGACGGTGGCGCCGCTCGGCCACGCCACGATCAGCGGCGGGGGCGTCGCGCCCGGTGCGGTCTCGAGCCGCCCCCACAGGGTCGGATCGTCGGTGTCAGCGAAGCCGGCGGCGCCCTGGCGCAGGTGCAGCTCGAAGCGGGCCAGATCGGGTGCGGCGGCCGCGGCCCCGTCGCCCCAGTCGAAGCCGACGCGCAGTCGCGCCCAGGTCGGAGCCAGCTCGGGTGCGCCGACCAGCTCGGCGGCCAGCGCCGCTGGCGCCGGCGGTGGCACGTGATCGACGACCGACCGCGACACGTCGGCGAACGGGCTCCAGCGTCCCCACAGATCCATGCCGCTCAGGCGCCAGGTGTACGTGCCATACGCGGGCACCGATCGGTCGTGGACCGCGACCCGCCCGCTGGTGGTCGCGGCTCGCGTCGGGACCAGGGGCACCCGGCGGCCCGACTCGTCATCCTTGGCATGCAGCGCGACGTCGTCGCCAGCGGCCGATCGGCGGCGCACCGCGAACATGACCCGGGCCTGGGCCTCGAAAAGGTTGCTGTCGTTGCCGCGGCAGCTGGCGATCACCTCGGCCTCGATCGGGCGAGCGCCGGGGCGCGGCAGGATCTCGACCTGCGGATCGAGCGGTGGGGTCAGCGGCGGCCGCGCCTCCTGGGCGATGTGGGTGGCGAGCGACACGCACGCTTGTGAGTTCGAGGCCAGCCGCGCCGAGCGCTCGAGCGAGTCGAGGTGCGGCAGGGCGGCGACCAGCGCGCGCGGCGCCTCGCGCAGGCCGCCCAGGAGCTGGCGCTGGAGCCAGCGGGTCGGGAAGCCGGCATCGACGGCGTAGTCCCACGGCGACGCGTCGGTCGCAGCGTCGGTGGTCATGAGCCCCAGGAGGCGGGCCACGCATGGATCGAGCGCGGCGCTGCGCAGCACGTCGTAGGGCGACAGCCGGATGGCGCCGCCGCCGAGGTCGTCGTCGGCGGGCACCGTCGCGACGGCGTCGTCGTAGACGAACATGGCCTGTGGCTCGCTCGCCGCCAGCTCGTGGTCGAGGAAGCCCTTCATGGCCGCGTGCATGCGCTGGTAGCCGAGGTCGAGGTAGCGCTGGGCCAGGTCGCTCGCGATGTCGGCGAGCGGTGCGGGCGGTGGCGGCATCGCCGCGGTGTCCCAGGGCGGCAGCGCCCGCGGTGGGGCCGCGAACAGACGGCTCTTGGCCACCTCTTCGCCGGCCTGGGTGGTCCACGCCGGGTAGATCGCCGGCTGGTCGGTGAGCGGTAGATAGAAGCGATCGACGTCGGTCCACACCGGCGCCTGGGCGTAGGCGCGCGACGGCAGCCACTCGATCCGCGCCACCGCCGCGTCGTGCCCCACCAGCTCGATGCGCTCGATGAGCCCACCGTGCAAGAGCAACGTGTCGGCGACCCACGGGTTGCGACCGGGCCAGGGCGGAAGCCGCAGCTCGTCGGGGCGCAGCCACGGCACGCGGTCCCGGTACACGCGCTCGGTCACCGGCCCGAGCAGATCCTGGCGGCTGGTGCGGCGGATCGCCGACCGCAGCGTCGCTGGCACGTGGGCGTCGAGCCCGTGGCCGATGGCCGCGCGATCCTGGAAGTGCCAGCTCCCCCGGCCATTGGCGAAGGCGGTCGCGACCACGCCGCCGGTCTCGACGCGGCGGAAGATCGTGAGGCGCACCCAGGCGGCGGGGTTGACCGACAGCGGCGGCGGCGGTGGCGTCGCCGACGGCCCCTCGAAGCCGAGGTCGAGCCACGCCGGTCGGGTGTCGAGACGCAGGTACGGCACGCCGGCCGGCCCGGCGGCCTGGAACACCAATCCGCCGGCCTTGTCGACCGTGAGGCCGGTGGCGAAGCGACGGCGCACCGGGCCGATCGCCGCCTGGGTGAGCTCCTGGACCCGGCCGACGTCGCCGCTCGTATAGATCGCCTTCCACCGTGCGGGTGTCGTGGGGCTGGCGCTGCGGCGCAGACGGAAGCCCGAGCGTGGGAACCCGAGCCACCGGCCGAAGAACCAGCGCAGGTGCCGGCCATCGGCGATGTGACTGTCACCCTTGGTCCCCAGGCCCACGAGCTGCAGCAGCTCGGGATCGATCCAGTAGCTCATGGCGGCAGCTCCTCGGCCAGCACCGCCGGGGCGGTGGAAACCACGAGCGTCATCGTCGCCGACTCGGCGCCGTCGGACACCGTCAGGACCAGCGGCCCCACGGGCGCGACGCTGACACCGGTGCCGGCCGTGAACAGCACCAGCGCCCGGCTGCGCGACAGCGCGGCGACGATCGCGATCGTCACGCCGCCGACCGCCGACGCAGCCGCCAGCTGCACCGTGGC
>JADJUF010000030.1 GCA_016717005.1 Myxococcales bacterium
GGACCGGCGCCGCACCGTCACCTCGTCGCCGGCCGGCATCGGCTGCGGCACCACCTCCGCGCAGTCGATCAGCCACGGCTCGACCGTCACGCTCACCCACACCGCGACGCCGTCGGCCAGGCTCGACGTTCTCGGGCTGGGCGGCTGCTCAGGCACCGGCACCTGCGCCGTCACGATGACCTCCACCGACCGTCACCGCATCGTTCGCACGCTCGCTACCGTGCGGCACCTGGTCACGATCGGCGCCTCGTCCGCTCAGGCTCAGTCCCCTCCGCGCCCGCTGGCATCAACTGCGGCGTCGTGCTCCGCCGCACCTACGGCCGGCACTGACGTCACGCGCTCTACCGCCTCCCCGACGCCAGCTCGGCGTTCTCGGGCTGGAGCGGCGCTGCTGGGGGACCGGCACCTGCGTCGTCCCGATGACCGCTTCCACCGCGGTCGCCACCCCACTTCGCGATCACGACCCTCGCACTGACGGTCAGCGGGGCCGGCATTGACGCCAACATCCTCGGCGCGAAACCGGCATCAGCGCGGCGCCTGCTCAGCCAGCTACAACTACAACACCTCAGTCACGCTCACCCGCCTCCCCCGCCGTCGGCTCGACCGCCACCGGCTGGAGCGGCGCCTGCCGCACCAGCACCGGCACCGCCGTCGATAAACCGCGCCGCCCACACCAGCGTCACGCCACCTTCACGCTCAACACCTACACGCTCATAATTCGCCCTCGGCGGCACTGGCTCAAACAGCATGTCCTCAGCCACTGGCATCTCCCTGCGGCACCACCTGCTCCGCCAGCTACGGCTACGGCACCTCGGTCGTGCTCACCGCCACGCCCTCGGCTGACTCGACCTTCAGCGGCTGGAGCGGCGCCGGCTAACTCCGGCACCGGCACCTGCACCGTGGCGACCGCCGCCAGTCCGTCACCGCCAACTTCGTCCAACACCTACACCGCGGACCGTCACGACCAACGGCACCAGCACCGGCACGGTCACCTCAGCGCCCGCCGGCATCAGCTCCGGCGCCGCTGCTCGGCCCGTACAACCTAACACCTCGGTCGTGCTCACCGCCACGCCGTCGGGCGCCTCGACGTTCACCGGCTGGACCAGCGCCTGCACGGGCACCGGCACCTGCACGGTGTCCATGACCGCGGCGCGGGGCGTGACCGCGACGTTCGCGATCACCACGTACGCTCACCGTCACCAAGATCGGCGGCGGCTCGGGCGGTGTTCGCGTCGCCGCCCAGCATCAACTGCGGCGCCTCGTGCTCTGGCCGCCTACGCCTCGGGCACGAACGTGATCTTGAAGCGTGGTGCCGACCCTCCTCAGTGTTCGTCGGCTGGAGCGGCGCTTGCACTGGATCCGGACCGTGCACAGTGTCGATGACCGCCGCGCGGGCGATCACCGCGCGCTTCAACCTCAGATCACGTACACCTTGACGGTCAGCAACTACGCCAACGGGACCGGGTACGTCTCGTCCAACCCCGCCGGGGTCGGCTGCAGCCCGACCGTGGCCTTCAACTGCACGCGACCTTCACCGCCGGGACCGCGGTCAAGCTCTTCGCCACGGCCGATCAACACGTTCGGCGGCTTCTTCCTGCAGGCGGCAACTGCACGACCAGCCCGCCCGGCACGCCGACGGCTGATTGCACGATGGACGGCGACGTCGTCATCGAGGGGACCAGTTCTGTCCCCAGTTCGTGCAGTGCGCGATCGCGCGTCCGCGCCTTACCCAGCGACGAACGTTGCCCCGCGCTCTGCCGCGCTGGCTCCGCAGCGCTACAGATGGCGACCGCGCGCAGACGCCGCGCGACTGACTCGCGCGCCGGCTGGAGGTCCGCCGCCGAGGGCTCAGTCGCGGACCAAGGCACCGCGGCGTCCGCGCGCCGGCGGCGACCACCGACCAGCGCCCTCCGCGACGGTGGGGGGCACGCGGCGGCCCGCGCGCCGGCAGGCGACCTCGGCGGCCAGCGCTGGCCAGCAGGCACACAAAGGCCCCACCGCGCCAGCACCCGACGGATCCGCCTGAGCGGCGGACCTCAGCGCTGAGGATTCAGAACCCGACGCGGACCGTGACGCCGGTGAAGCCGGCGCCGAGCCGCGGCGCGACCGCGACCCGGTCGGCCTTGGTCGGCGCGCCGGTGAACCACAGCACCGCGGCGCCGACGATCGCCGCGCCGCCGACGCCGTAGGCGATGTTGGCGAAAAGCGCGCTGCGCGACCGCGGTCGACGAGGTCCTGCGCTTCGGCGGCATCGGCGCAGGGCATGTTGGGATCCGGGCGGCAGCGCGAAGGCGTCGTCCTCGAGGCCCTTGGCCGACAGCCCGGAGCCGACGCCGGCGCCGATCGCCGCGACGCCGACGCCAGCGAGGCCCAGCGCGATCTTGCGCTTGCCGGTGAACATCGACGGTGCCCCGCCCCTCGATCGGCTGCCGGATCGGGGTCGGGTGGCTTGATGCCGCCGCCGCCGCCGCCGCCGTCACCGCTGGGCGGCGGGACGACCAGCGTCTTGATCGCCTTGAACCGCGGCACCTCGACCGAGGCCTTGTCGCCGGTGGCGGCGACCTCGAGGGTGGTCTGCCAGGTCTCGTGCCCGGGCGCGGTGCCGGCGATCGTGTACGAGCCGCCGTCGACCGGCACCGCGCGGTTCCACAGCACCGGGTCGACCGGCTTGCCGTTGCGCGTGACCACCAGGCCGTCGACGCGCACGTCGTCGGGCACCGACACCGTCAGGTACGACAGCGTGGGCTCGAGCGCCTTGATGCGATCCTGCGCCAGCTTCCGCTTCTTCGGATCCTTCACGCGCGTCAGCGAGTCCTTGTACGCCGACCACGCCGAAACCATCAGCCCCTGCTTCTCGCGGCACTGGCCCAGGCGGATGAGCGTGCCCGCGCGCGGCTCGATGCGGTTCGAGGCCTCGAACGCGTTGCAGGCCTCGGGCACCTTGCCCTCGGTCTCGAGCTGGACCGCCTCGTTGAACAGGACCTCGGCGTCGGCGTTCTGCGCCAGCGCCGTGCCCGTCAAGCCGATGACGATGGCGCTAGTCGCCGCGATCGACCGAACTGCCCAGCCGGGTGGAGTGACCATTGGTGTTCCCTCGTGGTGTGCGACGCTTGCGCGCGTCGATCGCAGCGTCGACCGGCGGTGGCGCCGCGTCGATCGGCGGTTCCTCGACCGCCGCGTCGATGGGGGCCGCGTCGAGCTCGACCCCGGCGTCGACGGTCACCGGCGGGGGCGTCGTCGACGCCGCCTCGGATGGCGACGGGTTGCCACCGCCGCCCGCCAGCAGGATCGCGGCGATCGCGCCGCCGGCCACGACCACGCCCAGGCCCGCGAACAGGGAGCCCGCGCGACTTCCGGGCTCGGCGTAGCCCCCGGTCATGCCGGCGCCGGTCATGCCGGGGCCCATCCCGGCGCCGGTCGAGCCCGCGGCCGACGACAGCGTCGTCGGCGCGCTCGCGAGCCCCCCGCCGGTGTTGCGCGCCAGGACGCCGCCGGTCTGGCGCGGCACCGGGGTCAACAGCGGCGGCGGCGGCGTGTGCATGCCCATGCCCGCCACGGTCTGCGCGCCCGAGTGCGAGATCGCTGGCATCGAGCCCTGGCCGAGCAGGCGCGCCAGATCGGCGGCCGACTGCACGCGATCCTCGGGCTTCTTCTGCAAAGCGAGAGGATCAGGTTCTCGGCCGCGGCGCTGACGACGACGCCGGTCTCCGACGGCGGCACCGGCGCCATGTACAGGTGCATGCCCAGCACCTCGCCGATGCCCTCGGACGAGAACGGCGGGCGACCGACCAGCATCTCGTAGAGGATGCAGCCGACCGAGTACAGATCCGACCGGTGGTCGATGTCGCCGGTGCCGCGGCACTGCTCCGGGCTCATGTACGTCGGCGTGCCCAGCACCGCGCCGGTCCGGGTCTTCGACGAGCCGCCGACCCGCTGGGCCTCGGCCACCTTGGCGATGCCGAAGTCGAGGATCTTCGGGCGCAGGCCGCCGACCATGTCGGGGTCGCGCACCAGGAAGATGTTGTCGGGCTTGAGATCGCGGTGGACGATGCCCAGCGCGTGCGCCGCCGACAGCGCGCTGGCGATGCCGCGGGTGTAGACCAGCGCCTCGTGCTCGGTCAGGCGCCCACGCGCCACGAGCACCTTCGACAGCGGCTCGCCGTCGAGCAGCTCCAGCGACGATGAACGCCATGCCCGACGGCAGGTACCCGAAGTCGAAGATCTCGACGATGCCCGGGTGTCGAATCGACGTCGCCGAGCGCGCCTCGTTGAAGAACCGGTCGACGATCTCGCGGTTGTTCGACAGCTCCGGCAGCAGCACCTTGACCGCCGCCGCCTTGCCGAGCAACGGGTGCTCGGCGCGGTAGACCGCCCCCATACCGCCCTCCGCGAGCTTGGCGGTGACGCGGTAGCTACCGACGGTTTCTCCGATCACGGTCTGCCGATCTTGCCAGGGCCGCCCCCCGACTGCAACTGGCGCCCCTGGTCCCGGGCGCCCCGGTTGGTGCGCTACGATGGCCCATGGTCCGAGGGATCGTCGCGACTGGGTTGCTCGCCCTCGCCGCCTGTCAGTTTCCCCGTCCCGCCGACGTCCCCGGCGACGCCGGCCCCGACGCGCCCACTGACGCGCCCATCGACGCGCGGCCCGACCTGGTGACCGGAAGGATCGAGCGCCGGTACGCCACCCCCGCAGGCGTCGTAGATGTCGGCAGCGACCTGTCGCTGCTGACGGTCCAGGCCGTGATCCCCAGCGGCCAGGACGCCTTCACGATCGTGAGCGGCGTCGCGCGCGCCGACGGGACGTTCGAGATCGAGGGCGTGCCGCCGGGCCCGTACATCCTGAAGGCCGGACGGACCGCCCACGCCACCGACCGCCACGAGGTCACCCTCCGCACCACGGTGCCCGCCCGGCCGGCCCAGCTCACGACCATGGCGACGCCGATCGACCTGCAGCTTGGCGGGCTCGTCCCGGTGCCGAGCAGCTACGTCTCGATCATCTCCGGCGCCGCTGGCGTCGAGGCGATCGTGCCGCTGCCAGCGAGCCCGGCGTCGCTGGCGCAGACCCTGGACTGGGCCACGGCGTCGCCGCTCTACAGCGGCGGCCCACCCCCGCTGCCGGACGCGCGCATGGGCGACGACCTCACCATCGCGCAGTATCGCGTCACCGACGCGACCACCTTGGGCGCGCTCCGGGTTGAGGAGGTCGTGGCGGCCGCGGCTCCGTCCGCGGTCACGCTCTACGACGGCGTCGGCTCCGCTGTCAGCGACACGCTGGGCCCAGTCACCGCTCGGCTCACGCCCGGCACCGTCGTGAGCCGCGCGCTGCTCGACCAGGGCCACTCGACGCTCTCGGCGCCTTCGAGCCTCCGCGTCCGGTGCGTCGCGCTGCCCGTGGCCGCTGGCGGCTGGAGCGTCGAGGGCGCCGCGATCGATGGCCCGATGATCATGTCGGTCGGCGTGACCGACTTCCTCGGCGGTGCCACCGCGACGCTACCACTGGCGACGTACGCCGACCCATTTCCTGCGGCCTGGCAGCGCTACTGCAAGCTGACCTACGCCCGAGCGCGAGCCGTACGCGTGCCCGGCGCCTCCCCGACCCAGCTCACGGCGTCGACGGTGCGCCTGGTAAATCCGGCAGGTCTGGCCCTGACGCCGATGTCGCCGCCGACCGCGATCCGGGTCGACGGACTCGATGCGGAGAGTGGTGGCGTGCTCCGAAACGACGGGCGGCCTGTGTCGGTCACGTGGACCGGCGCGAGCCAGGCCTCCCAGTACAACGTGTCCGTGTACCAGCTGCGCGCGCAGGGCGGCGCCACGGTTCAGCGCCTCGCGGTGAGCATCACGACGAGCACCCCGGTGTTGACGATCCCGGCCGAGCTTCTCGCCGGCAGTGACTTCATCACGTTCGTCGTCACCGCGAGCATGAGCAGCAACACCTACGCAGCAGGCAACCTCTTCCCGGAGGGAGTCCCCGGCGCCGCCAGCACGACGGTCACCGCGATGTTCCGCTTCTCCTCGACCTGCGGCGACAGCACTGTCGACGTCGGCGAGGCTTGCGACGAGGGCAGCGCCACGGCGACCTGCGACGCCGACTGCACCTCGGTCGAGTGCGGCGACGGCACCCGCAACGCCGCTGCCGGCGAGCTGTGCGACGCCATCGTCGACACGCCCGGCTGCGACAGCGACTGCAGCGCCAACATCTGCGGCGACGGCCACCGCAACCCGACCACCGAGCAGTGCGACGACGGCAACACCATGTCCGGCGACGGCTGCTCGGCCGCCTGCCGCACCGAGTGACCGGCGCCGGTCAGTGATCCCTGCAGGGCTCGAACCTGCGGCCTGCGGTTTAGGAAACCGCCGCTCTGATCCACCTGAGCTAAGGGACCGTGCCCGCCACGATACGCGACCGTGGCGGCGACGCAACCGCGTCGGTCAGGGCAGCTTGGGCTCGGTGGAGAGGCCGCCGGGGCACGCGAGGCCGTTGCCGACGAAGTCGGTCAGGTCGGCGAGCTCGGCCGGGGTCAGGCCCTTGTCGTTGAACAACGGCGACAGGTTGGGGTTCGGGGTCGCGGCCGAGGCCATGTACTTGACCGCCTCCTCGAGCGACGCCACCGAGCCGTCGTGGAAGTACGGCGCGCTGGCGCCGATGCCGCGCAGCGACGGCACCTTGAACGACCCGAAGTCGGTGTCCTTGCCGGTGACCTTCTTGCGGCCGACGTCGACCGCGGCGAGGTCCTTGCCGGCGAAGCCGATGCCGGCGTTCCAGAACACGCCGCCCTTGGTCATCATCGCGGCCGAGAAGTGCGGCGGCGTGTGGCACGCGGTGCACAGGCCCTTGCTCATGAACACGTCGAGCCCGCGCTGCTGGCCCTCGGTGAGCGCGGCCTTGTCGCCGCCGGCGAACTTGTCGTACGGCGTCGCGGTGCACAGGATCGTGCGCTCGTACGCCGACAGCGCCTCGGTCACCTGCGCGGCCGTGGCCGGCCCGGGGCCGAACGCGTCCTTCCACATCGCGGCGTAGCCGGGGATCTTGGCCAGCTCGGCGGCCTTGGCCTCGAGCTTGTCCTCGCCGACGCCCATGTTGCCGCCGGCCCGCGCCCTTGGCCTGGGCCTCGAGGGTCCTCGGCCCGACCGTCCCAGTAGAACGCGCCGTCTAGTAGCCGACGTTCCACAGGGTCGGCGAGTGCCGGGTCAGCGGCTTGTCGCCGGCGCCGAGCGCCAGCGGCAGCGCGCCGCCGGTGCCGTTCTCGTTCATGTGACACGAGTAGCAGGCGCGCGACCCGTCGACCGACAGGCGCTTGTCGAAGAACAGCGCGTTGCCGAGCGTGACCTTGGCGGCGTTCTGCGGATCGGTCGAGGCGGCCAGCGGCGGCATCGCCACGAGCGTGCCCTGCGACGGGCGCGCGGACGGCGGCGGCGGCGGCGGCGGCTTGGGCGCGGGCGCCGAACCGGTACCGGCGCCCGATCCCTCGGATGACTTCTTGCCACAAGCGGAGGTCAGCGCGAGGCCGACCGCGAGTCCAAGCATGAGACGGGTGCGCATGGCCGGAGGCTACTACCGAACCCGCGCCGGCGACATCACGGCGTCGCGGCATCTGGCCGGGCGTTGTCGAGGCACGCGATCAGCGGGTCGCACTCCTGCTCCTCGCGCAGGCACACCTCGTAGACCCGGACCTGGCGCGACGACAGCGACTGGGCCTGGCACGACTCGACGAACTTCTTGGTGTGGACCGGCGCCGTCGACTCGATCTCGAGCTTGGCCAGCTCCTCGGGCGACATCGTCGCCCGCGCGTCGGCGATCGCGCAGTCGGTCATGCGCGGCCCCAGCGCCTCGCACGCCGCGTCGCGCCGGCGCTCGAGCTCGGTGCGTCGATCGGGCGGCGGGGCGGGCTCGTCGGGAGACGACGGCGCGGGGTGCGAGCCGCCGCAGGCGGCGACGGCCAGCGCGATGACGATGACGCTCGAGACGCGGATCATGGATCCTCCTTGGACACGGCGGCGCGATCGCGGTTGCGCCATCAGCGGAAGCGCTCGCCCTCGCTGCCCTCGTCGTCGAGCGGCGCCAGGCACGAGCTCTCGAGCTGGGTCACCGCGGTGGCCTTTGGTCACGCACGCGACCACGCGATCCGCCGAGGTCTTGCACTCGGCCAGGACCATCGCGACGTTGTCGGCGACCTCGGCCTCGGTCATCTTGGTGCGCTCGGCCGCGGCCTGGTACAGCTCGGTGACGTGGGCGGCGATGCCGTCGCAGGCCGCTGGGTCGCCACCGGTGCCGGTGGGCGTGCCGGTGCCGGTGCCGGTCCCCGGGCCGGGCTTGGTCGCCGAGCCGCCCTTGCACCCGCACGCGACCACCCCCAGCGACAGCGCGAGCGCGACGGCGACCAGCTTCATGGCTGGAATCTACCGCTCGCGCCTGGCCGCCGCCACGATCACGCCGGGTCGAATCCCGCGATCACGAACGGCGGCGTCGCGACCCGCGCCCGGTGGCTCCAGTCGATCTGCAGCGGCGTGACGCTCGCCAGGCCGTCGGCGATCGCGTTGCAGTCCGAGCCCGGCACGTCCTCGTGCCCGAGCGAGCCGCCGCCGATCCAGTAGTACGGGCGCCCGTACGGATCCTCGCGCTCGGTCACGTCGTTCTGGTAGCGGCGCTTGCCGAGCGTGGTCCACGCGTAGCGGCGCTCGCCGGCGCCCGGGATGTTGACATTGACGACCTCGCCCGGCGCCAGGTCGACCAGCGCCGCCGCGACCAGCCCGGCCGCGAACTCGAGCGCGGTCGCCAGCGTCGACGCCCGCGGCGCCATCGACAGCGCCACCCCGCGATGACCGCGCAGCGCGCCCTCGACCGCCCCGGCGACGGTCCCGGAGTAGTAGACGTCGCTGCCGAGGTTGTAGCCGTCGTTGGGGCCCGAGACGACGATGTCCGGCGGCCGCGGCGCCAGGCGCAGGAGCCCGACGTAGACGCAGTCGGCCGGGGTGCCCGACAGCGACCAGCGCCCGGGCGTGAGCTCGCGCGCGCGCACCGGCTTGTGCAGCGTGATGGCGTGCGACGCCGCCGAGCGCGGCCGCTCGGGCGCGACCACCAGCACGTCGCCCAGGGCGGCCAGGCGATCGGCCAGGGCGGTCAGCATGGGGGCGAAGATGCCGTCGTCGTTGGTGAGCAGGATCAGCGGCCGCACGTTCGGCTCCTGGCGCCACGCCGGGCGAGCCGCGGCGCCGAAAAAGACTGCGGGACGGTCTCTCGACCGTCCCGCCCTCGTCGGGGCGACAGGATTTGAACCTGCGACCCCCAGACCCCCAGTCTGGTGCGCTACCAGGCTGCGCTACGCCCCGATTCGGGAGGCCTACGTACTGCACTCCCGCGAGCGAGGCAAGCCCCGGCGACCGCGAAGTCGCCGACCTATTGCTGGGTCGGGGTGCGGTTGCCGCCGTTCAACACATCCTTCAACACCTGCGAAGGCTTGAAGGTCAGCACGCGGCGCGCGGAGATCGTGATCTCCTCGCCGGTCTGCGGGTTGCGCCCGATGCGCGCCTTCTTCTCGCGGACGATGAAGTTGCCGAAGCCCGAGATCTTGATCTTCTCGCCGTCCTTGAGCGTGTCCTTGATCTGCTTGAACACGCTCTCGACGATCTCGGCGGCCTCCTTCTTGGAGAACCCCCCGACCTTCTCGTAGACGGCCTCGATGATGTCGGCCTTGGTCATGCGCGCCATAGGTCAGACATTATCACGACTTGGCGGGACTGGTGGGATCAGGGGGATCGCTATCTGCGCTGGGCCGGGAGCGCCTCGGTCAGCCGGGCCACGATCGCCTCGTGGGCCCGCTCGATCTCAGCGTCGGTGAGCGTGCGGTCGGCGGCCCGGTAGGTGATCGACCACAGCTGGCTCTTGGCGTCGGCGCCGAGCTTGGCAGCGTCGCGATACTCCTCGGACAACGCGACCCGCTCGACCAGCGGCTCGGCGACGGACGCGATGGCGTCGCTCGACCTCGGCGGCCGGCACCGCCTCGGGCAGGAGCAACGACACGTCCCGCGACGACGCCGGGAACCGCGGCACCGGGCGCATCTGGACGGGCCCCGGCTCGCCGGAAACCACTGAGATCGACCTCGGCGATGAACACCGCCGCGTCGATGCCGACGTGGGCGCGGACGTCCGGGTGGACCTCGCCGACGCAGCCGATCACGCGCCCACCGACGGAGATCGCCGCGGCGACGCCGGGGTGCAGGTACGGCACCGCGGTCGTCGCGGCCACCGTGGCCTCGCCGCCGCCGAGCGCGCGCACCAGGGTCAGCGCGAAGCCCTTGGCGTCGAACGCGTCCCAGGGCTCGGCCGGGCCGAGGCGGCGCGGGCGCGCGCCCGCCAGCACCACGCACGCGGCGACCGGCTCGTGGGCCAGCGCCGTGGGCTCGCCGGTGGTGGCCTGACCCTCGGCGCGGAGGAACACCGACCCGACCTCGAACAGCGCCACGTCGGGCAGGCCGAAGCTGACGTTGCGCGCGACCGCCGCGAGCAGGTTGGGCACCAGCGAGGTGCGCATGATCGCTTGATCGGCCGACATCGGGTTGCGCACGGCGATCGGCTGGGCCCGACGATCGTCGGCCGGCAGCCCGAGACCGTCGAGCCGGGCCTGGGCCTGGAAGCCGAAGGTGATGGCCTCGGTCAGCCCGGCGCCGGCGAGCGCGTGGCGCGCGCGATCGGCGGTGGTCGCGACCAGCGGCCGCGGCGCCGAGGTCAGCGCCGGCAAGGTCGCCGGTACGTGGCCGTAGCCGACCACCCGCAGCACGTCCTCGATCAGATCGACCTCGCGCGTCAGATCCGCGCGCGCGCTGGGCGGCGTCACCAGCCAGCGACCGTCGCCGTCGGCGACCGCGCCGCAGCCGAGCCGCGCCAGCGTCCTCGCACGCCGCCGTCGACAGGTCGGTGCCGGTCAGGGGCCTGGGCCGGGCCAGGCGCAGCGCCACCGGCGGGCGCGGCGGCGGACGACGATCGTGATCGACCTCGCCGACCGCGATGCGGCCGCCGCCGAGCTGCGCCAGGAGCACCGCGGCCCGCGCCGCCGCGCGGCCAGCCAGCGCCGGATCGACGCCGCGCTCGAACCGCTGCGACGCCTCCGACAGCAGGTTCAGGCGGCGCGCGGTGCGGCGGATCGCCTTCTGATCGAAGCTGGCGCTCTCGAGCAAGATGCGCGAGGTGCCGGCCGTGACCTCGGTGGTGCGCCCGCCCATCACGCCGGCCAGGGCCACCGGCCCCGAGCCGTCGGTGATCACCAGATCGCCCGGCTCGAGCGCGCGGTCGTTGCCGTCGAGCGTGGTCAGCCGCTCGCCGGCCGCCGCGCGCCGCACGCCGATGCGCGGCGGCGCCGCCAGCCGGTGCCAGTCGAACGCGTGCAGCGGCTGGCCCAGCTCGAACAGCACGTAGTTGGTGACGTCGACCAGGTTCGAGATCGGGCGCACGCCGACCGCGCGCAGCCGGGCCGCGAACCGACGCGGCGACGGCGCGACGGTCACGCCGTCGACGATCCGCGCCACGTACCGCGGCACGCCCGGCGTCGTCGATCGCCAGCTCGATGAGATCGGCGGCGCGCGTCGCTGGCCAGGGCGGCCAGCTCGCCGACAGGTCGCGCACGCGCAGGCGCCCGCCGACGAGCGCGGCGAGCTCCCGGGCCAGGCCCTCGTGGCCCAGGCAGTCGCCGCGGTTGGCCGGCACGTTGACGTCGAGCAGCCAGTCGTCGACGCCCAGCGCCTGCTGCGCCGGGGCGCCGAGCGGCGTGGCGTCGTCGGCCGCGAGCACGATGATGCCGTCGTGATCGTCGCCGAGCCCGAGCTCGTCCTCGGCGCACAGCATGCCGGGCGAGTCGACGCCCTTGACCGCCTTGGTGGCCAGGGTCATGCCGCCCGGCAGGGTCGCGCCCGGCGGCGCCCACAGCACCTTGCGCCCGGGCTCGGGCACGTTGGGCGCGCCGCACACCACCTGGGTCGCCGGCCCGTCGGGCGCGACGATGACGTCGACCAGGGTCAGCTTGGTCGACTGCGGGTGCGGCCGCTTGGCGACCACCTGCGCGACCACGACGCCGGTGAACCCACAGCCCAGATCGGTCAGGCCCTCGATCTCCAGGCCGCCCGCGGTCAGCGCCCGCGCGCCCTCCTCCACCGTCGGCGTCGTCGGCAAGATCACACAACTCGAGCAGCCAGGACCAGAGCACCTTCATGAGAAACCTCGGGATCAACAGAGACGGAGAGACGGAGAGAGAGAGAGAGAGAGACGGGGCAGCGGGAGTGGAGCCGGAGCCGGAGCCGGAGCCGGAGCCGGAGCCGGAGCCGGAGCCGGAGCGGAGCCGAGCCGGAGCCCGACCTGAGCCGGAGCCGGAGCCGGAGCCGGAACCCGAGCCGGAGCCGGAACCTGAGCATCCGGAGCCGGAGCCGGAGCCGGAGCCGGAACCTGAGCCGGAGCCGGAGCCGGAGCCTAGAACTGGCTCAGGAACCGAAGATCGCCCTCGTAGTACAGCTTGATGTCGGTGACGTTGTGCCGAAGCATCGCCATGCGCTCGATGCCCATGCCGAACGCGAAGCCGGTATAGACCTCGGCGTCGATGCCGACCTGGGCGAACACGTCGGGGTCGACCCGTGCCGGCGCCGCCGATCTCGATCCAGCCGGTGCCCTTGCACAGCCGGCAGCCGGCGCCGCGGCAGAACGCGCACGTGAAGTCGACCTCGACGCCGGGCTCGACGAACGGGAAGTAGCTGGGGCGGAACCGCACCTCGAGCCCGCCGCCGCCGAAGAACCGGTTGGCGAAGTGGGTGAGCACGCCCTTGAGGTCGCTGAAGCGGATGCCGCGGTCGACGACCAGGCCCTCGATCTGGCTGAACATCGGGCTGTGGGTGGCGTCGCCGTCGCGGCGGTAGACCACGCCCGGCGCGACGATCCGGATCGGCGGCGGGTGCCCTGCATCGTCCGGATCTGCACCGGCGAGGTGTGGGTCCGCAGCACGATCTCGTCGGCGACGTAGAACGTGTCCTGCATGTCGCGCGCGGGGTGGTCCTTGGGGATCGCCAGCGCCTCGAAGGTGTGCCAGTCGGTCTCGATCTGCGGTCCCTCGGCGACCGCGAAGCCGAGCTCGGCGAAGATGTCGACCAGCTCGAGCCGCACCTGGGTGAGCAGGTGCAGCCGACCGGCGGCGACCAGCCGCGCCGGCAGCGTCAGGGTCGACGGTGCGCGCCAGATCGGCGGCGCGGCGGGCGGCGGTCAACGCGGCCAGCCGGGCCTCGACCGCGGCGGCGATGGCGTCCTTGACCCGGTTGGCGGCCTCGCCGACCCGGGGACGGTCGCCGGGCGGCAGCTTGCCCAGCTCCTTCATCACCGCGGACACCTGGCCCTTCTTGCCGAGGAACTGGGCCTGGGTCGCGCGCATGGCCTGCTCGTCGTCGAGCGGCGCGATCGCGGTGGCGAACTCCGCCGGCGAGCCGCCTCGAGCCTAGGGCGATGAGATCGTCGGTTGCGGGTGCGGTCGTCATGGGTCCTCCGGCCGGGCCGGGCCCGGCGCGCCGAAAACACGTCGAGGCCGCAGGCGGCCCGGAGCCGAAGGCGCGCTCGGTGCGCGACCGGCCGGCTACTTGGCGGCGGTGGCGATCGCCTGGAAGGCGGCGGGATCGCTGATCGCGATCTCCGACAACATCTTGCGATTGATCGCGATGTTGGCCTGTGCAGCGAGCCGAGGAGCTTGAGTAGCTGACGCCGATCGTCCGGGCCGCCGCGTTGATGCGGGGTGATCCAGAGCGACGGAAGTCCTGCGCTTGCGCACCTTGCGCGAGCGGTACATGTGCATCCATGCGTGCTGGACCGCCTCGTTGGCACGGCGTGGCAGCTGGAGCGCTTGCCGCGGAATCCGAGGCAGCCTTGAGGATGCGGTTACGACGACGGCGGGCCTTGAAGCCACGTTTTGCCGCGGGGCATGACACCTCTATCCTGGGTTTTGGGGGCCCGTAGGGCAGCATCGCTTCGATCTGATGCTGCTGGCTCGCGCCGATGTACTTGCCGTTGCGGGCCTGACGCTTGCGCTTCTGCGACCGACCGGTCAACAGGTGGCGCTCAAACGCCGCCGGAACCCGAACTTGCCAG
Organism: Myxococcales bacterium; assembly: GCA_016717005.1. NCBI lineage: Bacteria > Pseudomonadati > Myxococcota > Myxococcia > Myxococcales > Myxococcales bacterium. The sequence goes on from JADJUF010000030.1 coordinate 14,111, forward strand.
TGGCGGTCTTCCGAACCGCTCTTGGCGCCTGGTGGGGTCCTGACCTTGGGCACAGCTACCGGGGTTCCACCCGGGTTGGGGCGGAAGCGGGTTTATGCCCGAACCGCCCGTGGCTGACAAGTCTCTTGTGTCGTCAAAACCGGGATCCGCCGCCCCCGCCCGCCCCTGCTGTACAAGGGCCCGAAAGCGCCCCGGGATGCGACCGGATTCGCACCTGATCGCCGGGCTGGATCCGTCACCGGGGTCCGGATCCAGATCGGATCCGGATCCGAGACCGGCACCGAGACCTGGCTCCGAGACCGGCTCCGACACCGGGCCGACACTGCCCGACACCGGCTCCGACACCGGCTCCGACACGGCTCCGACACCGGCTCGCACCGGCTCCGACACCGGCTCCGGGCCACTGGTCCGGCCGCGAAGACCCGGCTCCGACACCGGCTCCGACCCGGCTCCGACACCGGCTTCGACACTGGCTCCGACACGGGGGCGCCGACGCGAGGCCGCTCCGCGCCGGCTCCGAGGCCGGCTCCGACACCGGCCCGACGCCGAGGCCGGCCCGACGAGATAGGCTCCGCGCCGGGCCGGCTCCAACGCCGGGGCTGACCCTGTGGTGGATCAGGCCTCGGCGGGCGCTTCGGCCTCGTGCGTCGTCTGTCCAGTCGTCGACGTCGGCGTTGATGGCGTCGAGGTCGTCGTCCTCGTCCTCCTCGACGTCCGGCGGAGGCGCGTGGCCGCGGCCTTGGCCGCGTCCTCTCTTGGTCTGCACGGCCGCGAGCTGGTCGCTTGCGGATCTCCTCAGGCGCGGCGGACCACGTTGGCAGCTTGGGCGCGATGATCGCGATCATGCGCCGGCCTTCCCCGTTCGGGATGACCCTCGACGCCGGCCAGATCGGCGTGGCCGCGACCACGCGGTCGAGCGCGTTCTTGCCGGTCTGCGGGTGCGTGATCTCGCGGCCGCGGAACACGACCGCCAGGCGGACCTTGTTGCCCGCCTCGAGGTAGCGCCGGACATGCTTCACCCTGAAGTCCATGTCGTGCCCTCGGTCTTCGGACGGAACTTGATCTCTTGATCTCGACCGTCGAGGCGTGCTTTGGCTTCTGCTTCTTTTCTGGCCTGCTCGTACTTGTACCCGCCGGCGGGTCCATGATCCGGCACACCGGCAGGGAACGCGCGGGGCGAGATCTCGACGAGGTCGAGGCCCTTCTCCTCCGCGAGGCGCACGGCCTCGTGGGGGCAGCACCCGGAGCTGCTCGCCACCGTCTTCGACGATGACGCGGACCTCGGGCACGCGGATGCGGTGATTGATGCGCAGGCCGCCCTGGGGGCGGCGGCGGTCGTCACGACCCGGGGGGTCGGCCGTTCACGGAGAAACACCTGCAAACGTCATCGGAATCTTCTTGGAGGCGTTGGACCGCGGACGCGGCGCACCGGTTCTACCGCAACTCGCCGGGCGTTTGTCTAGCCCGGATCACGATCGACCCGCGATCACGCCGCGGTGGGGCCGGCAGCCCCACGGGGATGGCGGCGGCGGCCGGAGGTGCTCGATGAAGGCGTCGATGGCCATGGCCGGTAGCTGGGCGCCCTCCGCGGGTCCGCACCGCCACCGCCGGGCCTCGACCTCCTGTCGCCGCACACGAGCATGAACGGCACCTTCTCGAGCTGCGCCTGCCGGATCTTCTGCTCCAGCTTCGCCGCCGGTGTGGGTGTCGACCCGAACCCGGCCGCGGTCAGCTGCGCCGCGACCTCGTCGCAGTACGCGGTCTGGCGGTCGCCGATCGAGATCAGCCGGGCCTGGATCGGGGCCAGCCACACCGGGAACGCGCCGGCGTAGTGCTCGGTCAGGATCGCGAAGAACCGCTCGACCGAGCCCATCAGTGCCCGGTGGACCATGACGATGGGTGCTTGGCGCCGTCGGCCCCGACGTACTGCAGATCGAGCGCTCCGGCAGGTTGCAGTCGACCTGCACCGTCGAGCACTGCCACTCGCGCCCCAGGCAGTCCAGAGCTTGAGGTCGATCTTCGGGCCGTAGAACGCGCCGCCGCCGGGGTCGACTCGTACGGCAGGCCCGAGGCCTTGAGCACGTCGAGCAAGGGCCGCCTCGGCGACGCGCCGCAGGTCGGGCTTGCCGACGGAGTCCTGGGCTGGGTCGCCAGGTACAGCTTCCACTCGGTGGCTCGAACGTCCGCAGGACGTGCAGGTGAAGTTGACGATCTGGCCAGCTCGCCGGGGAGCTGCTCGCGGTCATGAACAGGTGCGCGTCGTCCTGCGTGAATCCGCGCACGCGCAGGAGCTCGTGCATGACGCCCGAGCGCTCGTACCGGCAGACGGTGCCCAGCTCGGCCCCAGCTGCGGTGCGGCAGCTCGCGGTAGCTGCGCAGGGCCTTCTTGAACATCGCAGCAAGTGGAACGGGCAGTTCATCGGTCGCCAGGTACTCCTGACCGTCGACGTCCATGCCGGAGAACATGTTCCCCTTGTAGAACGACAGGTGGCCCGACTGCTTTCCACAGCTCGTCGCGGGCGATGGGGTGAGCCGACCAGCTCGTAGCCGTTGGCGAAGTGCTCCTCGCGCCAGAACGACTCCATCAGGTGGCGGATGCGGGCGCCCTTGGGGTGCCACAGCACCAGGCCCGCGCCGATCGTCTCGTCGATCGAGAACAGGTCGAGGTCCTTGCCGATCCGGGCGGCGATCGCGGCGCTTGGCCTCCTCGAGCAGCGCCAGGTGGGCGTCGAGCCTGGGCTTTCAACGAAACGCGGTGCCGTAGATGCGCTGGAGCTGGGCGTTCTTCTCCGTTGCCGCGCCAGTACGAGCGCCGGCGACGCTGAGCAGCTTGAACGCGCCGATCCGCCGGTGCGCGCGACGCGGGGGCTGCGGCAATGTCGAACCAGTCGCCGGTCGTGTAGTAGCTGACGACCGCGTCGGGCGGGAATGAGTCGATGAGGTCGGACCTTGTAAGGTCGCGCCCAGCGCGGCGAACCGGGCCTGGCGTCAGTCGCGCTCGAGCTCGTGGCGCCTTCAAACGGCTCCGTTGGCTCCTGACGATCCTGCCATCTCGCCCCCGATCTTGGCGAGGTCGTCTCTCGGAGAACGGCGCCGCGCGCTCGAAGTCGTAGTAGAAGCCCGTGGTCGATCGACGGGCCGATCGTGACCTGGTGCCGGGGAACAGGCGCTGGACCGCCTGGCCATGACGTGCGCGGTCGAGTGGCGCAGTTGTCTCGAGCGGCGACAAGGTCAGTGGCGCTGACCAGCCCCGCGAGGAGCTCCTGGTCGACGGCGGCGGCGGCGGGATCGATCTCGGCGACATGCGGCCGGGACTATGAGGGGTTTCGCCTGGGCCGACAAGCGGCGGCGCGCCTGGCCGCGACAGCGCGCACCCGGTGGTAATTCCGCCTGGTCCGCGGCGGGGCCCCTCGCCGCGCGGCTCGCGCATGGCCCGCCCGCCCCAGCCCCCCGCCCCCACGCTGCCGGCGCCTGCGCCCGCCCGGGCGCATCTTTGCGGTCTGGGCTCACGCTCAGCCCCCGGGTCGCGTTCCCGCCGGAGCTGCCGATCAGCGCCCGGCTGGTCGATCTCGTCAACGCCATCGACGCCCACCAGGTGATCATCGTCGCCGCGAGACTGGCTTCGCAAGACCACGCAGCTGCCCAAGATGCCGCCTGGCGATGGGCCGCGGGTCGACGGGCAATCGTGGCTGCACCCAGCCGCGGCGGATCGCCGCCACCAGCGTCGCGGCCCGGGTCGCCGAGGAGCTCCACACCGAGCTCGGCGACGTCGTCGGCTACAAGGTCCGCTTCAACGATCGGGTCAAGCCGTCGTCGTACGTCAAGTTCATGACCGACGGCATCCTGCTCGCCGAGCTCCACGGCGATCCGCTGCTGCGCGGCTACGACACGATCATCATCGACGAGGTACCACGAGCGAAAGCCTCAACATCGACTTCCTCGCTTCAGTACGTGAAGAATGCTCT
>JADJUF010000031.1 GCA_016717005.1 Myxococcales bacterium
TCCCAGTTAGTTGTGATGCAATCACGCCCCACGACCTGTCGATGATCCAGGTCGCTGCGGTCGAGCTTGCGCCAGTCCAGGGGTTTCCGTTTGCCTTGGCCGCCAAGTCGATATCATCAGGACGAACCCGGTCGCCTGTGGGACATGAGAGCGCAACATCTCGAGAGCCGCGTCCCATGACCGCTGTCGTTCGTCTGTCATGTCTTCCACTTCTCCCGTCCCCAATGAAGTACTTCCACTACGCGCCACCCACCCCCTTTGTTCCTTTCGCCTCATCCCAGACGCGAACGGTGACGCGGCCCTCCAGGTCGTGGCGTGGGCCGCCGGCTCCCATTCGATCTTCACCCCTGTCCGTTGCCCAATGCACCTTCTCACGATCCAGGCTTGATCCCCGGCAAGGCTATCCAGGGTACTGCCGGCGGCCCAGCCTGCCGCGGCCAAGAGTTCGTCCTCATTGCCACCAGCGAACGGACAACATCTTGCCCCGCCGAGTTGAGTGTCTGTCGGCCTGAGACAGGCGCTGCCTGCACCGCCGCCTGCGCCTTGGGTCGTGTCCACGACGGCATCCGGCCTCATCGACTTCGCCACAGCAGAGTCACTGACCGGTGCAACCCTCGCGGTGACGACCTGATTCTCTACCGATCGCCCCCCGATGCTATGCCCAACGTACCTGGCGGCGCAAACGAGCGCCTGGCCTCGGTCCGTGCATTCGCCTGCGGTAGAAGTCCCGCCATCGTTCGGCGCGGCGGCTCCGCTTCTCCCTGGCATCGTGGCTCCACCCAGCGCGGCATCCTCCTGCGCCGCCCTTGAGCGAGCCCTCAGCGGCGCCAGGTTCCGGGCGCACGAACGCCGGGCGCCGGGTTCGGAGCGCAGGCCGTCGGCGAGGGCCTGGCGAATCTCGCCTCGCCCGACGAGTGCCATGCCGGCATTCGCTGCATGCCCCACGACGCCGGCTGCGGCATCGGCCCGTGACTTCTGCTCCCCGTGAGCCCGTCTCGGCCCGTGATGAGTTCCCCCCACGGCGAATCCTGCCGCACCTGCCTCATAGAGGACCACCACCTCTGGCACGAGCAGCGTCACGGCGATCTGGGCGGATCGCGATGCCGCGGCGCGGGTTCTCGTACTTGTGCAACTCGCTGTGCCGCCTCGCGATCGCCGCGCTCGGTGTAGCTCCGTCCGTTGCCATCGAGGCTGAGCGCATCGGCGCTCTTGATGTGGTCGTACGCACTATTGGCCCCGTGCGGAGTTCGCTGGGAGCCACGCAGCTACCGCCGCATCGACCTGGTAGCCCGCGCCAGCGGTGGCCGCCATCAACCGGCCCCAGAGCAGCGCCTGCTCGTTTGGACTTGAAGCCGGTGAACTCGGCCGACTCCGATCACATGGTTCCCGTTCACGTCGAGCAGCCGGTTCAGCTCGACCAGCTCCGGAATCGACGCGGCCGATGGCGCTGCCCCCTCCCGGGACCCCACCAGCGCCCCGACCGTGTCGTCGGTGCGATAGCCGGCGCCGGACAACGCGCGCATGGCGCCCTGCCACGTCGCCAGGGTCTCGCGCGGGCTCGGTGGAAGACCGACGCGAACGCATCAAGCCGCCGATCTCACCGGCTTCGATGACGCGGTTGCGGTTCTTGTCGAGCTGGAAGTTGACGAACCGTAGCTCCGCTTCGCTGACCGGGGCCTTCTCCCGATCCGTCCCTCCGGATCCACCATCCCGATCAGATCGCCCCCGACGAACGCGTACAGATTCAACCGTCCTCGGGCCCGATCGGATCGCACGACAGCCAGCGGCCCAGCCACGGCGCGTAGTACCGCTGGGGGTAGGCGTCGAGGCCGGTGGCGCGGTCGCGCTCCTTGCCGGCATAGCGGACGTCGCGCCGGGCGACCTCGCGGACGTCGTCGCCGGCGATGAACGCGCTGCCGCCGTGGGGCAGGTACTCCTCGTACGAGATCAGCGCGCCGGCGGCGTCGAGCTCGAGCGCGGTCGAGCCCTGCGGCGTCGTCAGGTGGTAGCGCACGCGGGCGGGGCCGATGGCGTCCACCTCCGCCGCGAGCGTGTCCACGACGTGCCGGTCGACGACCGCGACCGGCGCTCGCCGTCGGCGACGTGCGTGGTCCAGCGCTCGAGCACGATGGTCGCACCGCGCCGCACCCGGACGCGCTCCTGCCCGCCGTCGAGGTACAGCACCTCGCGGGTCTCGATCACCGGATCCGTCCCGCCGACCACCAGCCGCGTGGCGACCTTCCGCACCCGCAGCCGATCCGCGCCGTACGCGTAGCGCTCACCGTCGTCGACCGGCCCGCCGGCGCGCTCGACGGTCACGGCCTCAGTCAGGCACCGCGCCAGCTCCAGGCCATCCGGCGCAGGTGCGCCAGCGCCACCATGTTGCCCGCGGCGTCGAACATCGCCTCCGGGTCCACCACCGGCACTCCATTGACATCGAGCGCCGCGGTCGCGCGGTTCGAGCCGCTCGCGACCCAGTAGTCGGTCGACCAGCTCGCGGTCGCGCCGGCGTGCTGCATCCGCGTCAGGTTGCCCGACGGGTCGTACGTGAACAGCTGCGTGTAGCGCTCGAGCGCAGCGCCGTTGTTGAGCGACAGGTGCCGCGCGCCGCCGATGGTCCCGGCGGTGCCGGGGATGTAGTCGTGCGGCAAGAGCGCCTGGTGCACGCGCCCGGTCGCCTCGACCAGCCGTCCGTGCGCGTCGTACCGGAAGTCGCGCCGCGCGCTCACCGCCGCCGGCACCAGCGCCGTCGCGCCCTCCTGCGCCAGGTCGAGCGCCCGCGTCACCCGCCCGTCGGCGTCGTACGTGAACCGCAGGCCCTGCAGCGCCTGGCCCGCCCGCGTCGCGTCCTGCGCCACCAGCCGCCCGCTCGCCGGATCGTACGCCCACGTCTGGCCCACGCCGTTGCCCAGGGTCGCCGCCGCCACTCGCCCGTGCGCGTCGCGCGCCAGCCCGTCGACGATCGGCACGTCGACCAGCGCCCCGTCCGGCGTCGTCACCCGCACGCTCGCGAGCGCGCCGCCCGGGTGGTACCCATCCCGCCGCTCGGTCCCGTCGACCAGCCGCGTCCACACCCCGCGCCCCAGCGCGTCGGTCTGCGCCGCCGCTGTCAGCACCTCGGCCTCGAGCGCCACCGCCCCGCGCCAGTCGGGGGTGTCGTCGAGATCGACGCGCAGCTGTCGCTCGGTGGTCCGCACGGCGCCCGCCGGATCATACGCCACCGTCCGCACCTCGCCCGCCCCGTCGCGCACCCGCACCGCCCGCCCCAGCCGGTTGGCGGCCTTCGCGGACGCCAGGTCCGCGTCGGCGTCGCCGTAGCTGATCTCCTCGACCTGCGCGTCGAGCGCCGCGCCGTCGCGCACGATCGTCGCCACCGGTCGATCTGCGACATCGAAGCTGCGCTCGACCTCGAACCCGCGCCCGTCCCAGGTCCACACCGGTCGATCGTACGCGTCCGCCAGCGCCCACGTCGGGCCCGCGTCGACGCTGCTCTGCGCCAGCGGTCGCCCCCGCAGGTCGCGCGCGTAGGTGAACGCGGTCAGGCCCCGCGGATCCACCTGCGCCACCACCTGCCCGCTCGCGTCGGTCACCGACACGACCGCTCGACGCGCGTCGCCGCGCTCGCGTCGCCCACGCACGCGCCGTCGCGGCGTGGCCGCCGGCGCGATCCTCGGCGTCATCGGGCGCCCGCTGCCGCGCCCTCCCGCGCCGCCAGCACCCGCGCGCGAGGCCGCGGGGCGCACGCCCGCCCAAACTACCCCCGGTCCCCCCGGTCCGGTCCGCCCGGTCCGCTAGGCATGTCCGGCATTGTCCGAATTCCGGACACCTAGCCGAGCGGCGGACGGGGCGCGCCCACCCGCACTACCCCCGGTCCGGTCCGGCCCCAAACACAATGCTCACAAGCTCCTCAACTTCCACTTCTGACAGAACGTGAGGGGGGGCAGTTGCGTATGTTTTCCCGCCACAGGCCAGAGCCCACGAGTCAACATGCGCGAGAAGCAACGAACACGCCTCCTGCCTGGTCAGGATTCCATCTCGTGCAACCGCGAATATCTCTTTGTCGCCCAACAACAGATCTCGCACCTTTGATTCGAGATCGTTGATCTCGAGAGAATTGGACGGCATCGGCCGCATGTGAGCACGAATCCACTCGGCGACGCGCGCTATATCGGGGCTCGCGTATTCGGTCATCAGTACACTCCTAATTGAGCAAGATATCTCGCAATATCGTCAAATCCGTCTATGACATCCACGGAAAACGTCCCGTCAGCGGCACGTGTACGAACAAACATTCGAGTCACTGTTGCAGTGACCAGATTACCCCCCTCGACGCGAATCGTCCGCGGAATCCCCTGTGTAGACGTTCTCACTACGCCAGTCGACGGCAAGGCAACCTCAACCTCAACCTCAACCTCAACCTCAACGACAAAACTGGCCTGATATTGCCTGCTTGTGCCATGAACGAATGTATCAGCCATTGTCTCGGAAAGAAACACCTCACCATTTTTTGGAATGAAGCCGCCGGACTTCATGACACCTGCGATCTTGGAAGGGGGCGCGCCATGATATAGAGTCCTTGTCGACTTGGCTGCAACGCCTTCGAACGCTTGAGTGGCAGCTTGTCGGGCCGCCGCCGCTTCACTCCAAGCCACAGTCCCCGCCGCCATCGGATCGCCGCTAGCAGCCGCGGCCCGCACGGCTTCCTGGCTTTGCTGAGGAATACTGTCCAGTGACGCGCCGATCTCATCGGGCCCCAAACCCGGTCCAACATTCGAGAACGCGGAATTCGAAGCGTCGTCCGCGGCCAAGCGGGCGGCCCTGTCCGCTGCCCTCTTCGACATCCAGCTTCGCACGCCTTGGCCCACACCGAGCCCGAGTTCCGCGAGGTTTCCAACGAGCGCCCCGGTGTGCATCCCCTTCTCTCCGTCGATCCCGGCGCCGACGGCACCG
>JADJUF010000032.1 GCA_016717005.1 Myxococcales bacterium
CCCCGAGAAGCCTCCACGCTGGTTGAAGACGTCCCAGGCGTCCTGGTCTTCGTCGCGCCGCGACAGGATCGCCCCGCCCTGGTGGGTGACGATGATCTCGCGGTCGCCGCCCGCCAGGCCGCCGCTGAAGCGCGGACGTGGGGATCAGACAGGCCGCGCCCTTGCCCCGGATCTCGAAGCAGTGGGACTCGCCGGTGTCGATCGCGAACGGGGCGTCGATGTCCCAGCGCAGGGGGCGATGCGGCCTCGTCGAACCGCGCTCCGCTCACCTGTCGAAAGCATGCTGGTACTCGCTCATGTCCTCGCTTGAAGGGGTGGCGTCCCACCGGTGCCGCGGCGGTGGTGCGCGGCGGGCCAGACGGGACGTCTGCCCCGCACCTGTTGCAGCGATCGTGCCAGCGGCGACCACGGGGCTGCGCGAGTCCAGACGCAGCTCGGGATGCGGCGTCGTGCACGACCCACACAACCCGCGGGGCCCGACGCGCCGGACCGGCTCGACTCTGGCGGCTAACCGACGGCCCGCGCGCACGATCCAGCAAGGGCGCGCCCTGGCGTGGACGGTCGACGCCACGCCGCGGGGTGGGTCGATCGCGCAGACAGCGCTATGGGCTTCCGCCTCCGGCCGATCTGGTCTGAGTCATGGGGCCCCCGTGAGCACCCTGCCACCGCCCTTGAGAGTCCGCCGCCGCCGCCGCCGGAGCGCCCGCCCGGCGCCCGCCCGGCTGGTTCGGCATCAAGGACCTGTTCACCCACGATCAACGCGCCCTCGGCGGCGTGGTCGCGATCTGCCTCGTGCATCGACGGCGAGCCGTTCTGGGCCGGCCTGTCGATCCTGATCGGCTTACACCTTCGGCGACACCCCTCGACGGCTGGGGGCGCGCAGCCAGGCTCCGGCACGTCGAACCTGTACGGCGCGGGCGACCGACACGATCTCCGATCACCTCGAGCACCCTGCATCACCCCCCGCGCGATCGTCTACACGGCTACCGCGACGTCGACCTGGGCCTGGTGCCGTGGTTTCCAGCACGTGCTGGCGATCGCGCTCGGCGGGTCGATCGTGGGGACCGCCTCGATCCGCCACGCCCGCAACATCGCCCGGCCCATCAGCTACTGCGGGATCTGGATCGGCCTGCCGCACACGGTGCTCGGCTTCCTCCCGATCGCCTACGTCAATGCAGCGCTGACGGCGCACATCCCCGGCGGCTACTGGATCGGCGTGCCGGTGATCCTGGGTGCGTCGGTTGCGGCGCTGACCTACCTGCCGTTCCCGAACCACCACCTGCTGCGCCGCCACCACTGGTACGCGCAGGCATGACCAGGCCGCGTCCCGCGCACCGCGCGCCGCGCCCGTCGGCCGCCGCGTCGAAGGCCACCGCGCCGAAGGCCGCGCCGAAGACCGCCGCGCCAAGGCCGCTGCGCCGAAGCCTGCGGCGAAGGGCCCGCCGCTGCGCGAAGCCCGCCGCCAAGGCCGCGCCGCGAAGCCGCCAGGGCCCGCGCCGCGGCGGCCCGAGCGATCCCGCCGACCGAGGCCACGTCCGCCGGTCATCGGGCGCGGCCGGTGACGCTGCTGTCGGGCGGCAACCCGCAGATCGCGAAGGCCGACGGCGACGCCCCGGTGCAGGCGTACCTCGCCGCGCTCCCGCCCTGGAAGCAGGACTCGGGCGCAGGCTCGACGCGCTGATCGTGCGGAGCGTGCCCGGCGTGCGCAAGGCGGTAGTGGAACTCGCCGTTCTACGGACTCGACGGCCAGGGCTGGTTCCTGGGGCTCCACACCTTCACGCGCTACCTCCAGGTGGCGTTCTTCCGCGGCGCTTCGCTGCGCCCGATCCGCCCGGCACCAGGCAAGGGCAAAGGACACGCGCTACCTCGACATCCACGAGGGCGACGCGCTCGACGCTGCTGGCGAGCTGGGTGACGCAGGCGGCGGCGCTGCCGGCTGGATCCCTGACCACGCCCGATCAAGCCGCGATCATCGACCGCGACGGCGCGGTCGGACCTCTCGGAGGCCTGCGGTGACGATCATCCGCACCGTGTCCGTGGTCGCGGTGGCCGTGCTGCTCGCCGCGACGCGCCGAGCCCCGACGACGGCCCACGGCCGCGGGTCGCGGCGGCGGCTTGCGCGGCGGCGACGCTCGCACCAGCGTGACGGCTCACGGCCGCGGGTCAGCGGCGGCGGCCTTGCGCTCGGCGCGGCGCGCCTCGGCGATCGGCAAGAGCATGCGGCCGATGCTGGGCTTGCCCAGCAGCCAGTCCATGAAGCGCGGCGAGGTGAGGCCCGCCACCACCAGCGGCTTTGACGACGATCTCGGGGAGGTCCTCCTCGATCGTCCGGATCACCGCGCGCACGACCTCGTCGACGTGGGCCGAGCCGACCAGGCCCGGCGCCTGGAAGCCGTACTGACCTGCTGGTCGGCGCATACGCCGGTGCCCTCGACGAACCCGGGGCAGATCGCCGACACCCGCACCTGGTGCCGCGCCCGCAGGCTGGCGCGGAGCGAGCGCGAGAAGTTGATCAGCCCGGCCTTGGTGGCGCCGTAGGTCTCGCCGAAGCCCATCGGCGCCAGGCCCGCCACCGACGCCATGTTGACGATGTGGCCGCGGTCGCGCGCCAGCATGCCGGGCAAGACCGCGCGCGCGAGCTGCATCGGCGCGATCAGGTTGACCCGCGTGTGCAGCTCGATCTCCTCGGGCGACAGGGTCCTCGAAGAAGCCGACCTCCTCGACGCCGGCGTTGTTGAGCAGCAGATCGACGTCGCCGAGCCGGTCGGCGGCGGCGGCGACCAGCGGCGAGCTGGCGCGGGTCGGCCACGTCGGTCGGGACCACGTGCACCGGATGGCCGTGCACGGCGCAGCGCCTCGGTCTCGGCCAGCCCCGCCGCGTCGCGCGCGGCCAGGACCAGCGCGGTCCCGCGCCGCGCCAGGGCCTCGGCGATGACGGCGCCCATGCCGCGCGATGCGCCGGTGACGATGCCTGTCCTGGGAAAGTCGCTCATGCGCGCGAGCGTGCCACGCCGGGATCTGGTTGGCGCCAAACCGGCGCGCGATCGTCATCGTCAGCGAGGCGCGCCCGGCGGTCGTGTTCCGTGCGGCGCCGTCAGCGAGGCGCGCCCGGCGGTCGTGGTCCGCGCGGCGCCGTCAGCGAGACGCGCGCGGTGGTCGTGGTCCGCGCGGCGCCGTTATCGAGACGCGCGCGGTGGTCGTGGTCCGCGCGGCGCCGTTATCGAGACGCGCCCGGCGGTCGTGGTCCGCGCGGCGCCGTTGTCGAGACGCGCCCGGCGGTCGTGCTCCGTGCGGCGCGGTCGGCGGCCCCTGCGCCAGGGGCGTCGGTCAGGTCGGACCGGCTGCGCCGCGGAACTCCAGATCAGGTAGCAGCAGACCTCGGGCCCGCCCGCCCGCCGCGCGTTCGTGACCGCGGCCGAGAACTCGCGATAGTGGAAGTGCAGCTCGCCGCCGCCTGGCGGACTCGACCACGACTCCTCGGTCCCGTCGCAGCGCTCGAACGGTGACGGCAGCGCGACCGCGGGCGCGGCCTCGGGCGCGACGCACTCGTCGAACGCGTCGGCCTTGTCGTGGAACCACGGCTCCGGCGGCGCCGCGGCCGCGGGAGGCCGGTCGGCGCGCGCGGCGTTCGACGGGGCGCGCGCGCGCGGTGGCCCCGATCCGCACGCGCCCGCGACGACGGCGATGCACAGGCTGACCGCGCCCGCACCACACTGGCTCCGCGGACCTCGCCTGGCGCGCATGCGCCCGACAGTACGGCGCGCCGGGGCGTGCGGCAACGGGCGCTTCGGCTCCGGCTCCACCTCCAGGTTCGGCTCCACCTCCGGATTCGGCTCCGGCTCCGCTTCCGGTTCCGGTTCCGGCTCCGACTCCGGTCAACCCGACGGGGCGCTGATCACCGACGGCGCGCGGCCGCCCGCATGCTGACGCCGGCGCGCGAGGGCGAGGCCGAATCGGGCGCGGCGGGGCAGCGGTCGCGTCGTCCGGACCGGGACCGCGCCCGTGCGCAGCGCGTGCTCGAGCCGATCGAACATCGCCTCGACCGCCCAGTCGTGGACCGGCTCGATCGTCTTCCACGCCAGCCACGAGCGCCACGACGTGGCCAGCTCGACCGTGTGGGTGAGCCGGCACCCGTCGCCGTCGGGCGCCAGGTCGAAGCCGTGCCAGCCGGTCAGGCGGCCGACGACGTCGACCCGCCACGTCAGCCCGTCCCAGGTCCGCAGCCGGAACCGGAACGGGCCGTGGCCGACCATGGTCTGCCCGGGGACCAGCGCGTCGACGGGCACGCCCGGCGGGTTGGTCCCGCCAGTTCGCGATCACGTCGCGCGGGAAGCTGTCGCGCTCGCCGCCGCTCCAGCACGCCGCGATCCAGGGGCGGACCTGCTCGATCGACGCGGCCAGGGTTCGAACGTGGACGTTCCTCATGTCGAGACCTCCATACGCATCAGTATGGTGAAGCCGCGGCGGTTGTCAATACGCTTCCGTATGGTGCATGCTCGGGCGGTGCCGCGCCGCAAGCCCTCCGCGCCCGAGCCCCACCTGTCGGCCACCGACTGGGAGGTCGCGGCCCTCGCCGCGGTCGCCGAGCACGGCCTCGCCGGGATCGCGGTCGAGCCCCTCGCCCGCCGCCTCGGCGTCACCAAGGGGAGCTTCTACTGGCACTTCGCCGATCGCGACGCCCTCCTGCGCGCGGCCCTCGCCCGCTGGGAGCAGGACTACACCGACCGCGTCATCGCCGCCGTCGCCGAGGTCGCCACGCCGCGCGCGCGCCTGCGCCAGCTGATCGGCAGCGTCGTGGCCGGCGGCCGCGGCGATCGCATCCACCTCGCGCTCGCCAGCTCGGAGCTGCCCGTGGTGCGCGACACCGTCGCCCGGGTCACCCGCCGGCGGCTCGACTACCTGGCGTCGTGCTACGTCGAGCTCGGCCAGGCCCGCCGGCTCGCGCGCGAGAGCGCGCTGCTGGCCTACACCGCCTACGTCGGCCTCGTCCACCTCCGGCTCGAGGCGCCCGACGCGCTGCCGACCGCCGCGGCGTTCGCGGCCTACGTCGATCAGCTGATGACCCGCCTGGTCCCGTGAGGTCTGCAGTGATGAGGTCGCGTCGTCAGCCCCGCGACGACGCGCCGCCGGGCGCGGGGCGGGCGCCTCAGCTCCGCCCGGGACACTGACCACCTCGTCCGTCGTGCGCGCCGACGATGGTAGTGTCCCGCGCATGGGCAGACTCTGGAGGTCGTCGGGACACGCGCTCGCGCTGGTCGCGCTCGTCGCGTGCGGCGCGCCGTCACCCGCAGGTCCCGCGCGCGTCCTCGCGCGCGCCCCCGCGCCCGCGCCGCCGTCGATCGCGGTCGACACCGGCGATCTCGACGCGTACTTCCGTGCGCAGTTCCCGGCGGATCACCCCGGGGTCGCGGTGCTGATCGCCAAGCGCGGACGCACGGTGTTCGCCGCCGGCTACGGGCTGGCCGACCTCGGGACCCGCGCGCCGATCACCACGCGGACGCTGTTCAACCTCGGATCGCTGTCGAAGACGTTCGTGGCCAGCGCGATCTTGCTCCTCGCCGAGCGCGGCCAGCTGTCGCTCGACGACCCGCTGACCAAGTACTTCACCTTCGCGCACCCCGACGTGGTGCGCAACGTCCAGCTCCGCCACCTCCTGACGCACACCTCGGGGCTGCCGGATCTCCGGCCGGTCGAGGAGCAGCTCGAGTTCTACCTGACCGCCCGCGACGCCGAGAACTGGGCGCCGATCCTGGCGGTCGAGGCGCTCGCGTCCGCGCCCGGCACCCGGTTCGCGTACTCGAACCCGGCGTTCAACGGGCTCGCGCTGATCGTGGAGCAGGTCAGCGGCCGCAAGTGGCAGGACTTCGTGCGGGACGAGGTCTTCCTGCCCTCGGGCATGGCCACCAGCACGATCACCGACGGCCCGCACCCGAGACCGGCGTCGCCCACGCCTCACGCCCGACCCCGGCGACCCGACCGCGCCGCCGGTGGAGTTCGACTACGGCGAGCCCGACCTTCGCCGCCGCCGGCAACGGCGGGGTCTGGGAGCTCGGTCGAGGAGCTCGCGCGCTACGAGCAGGCGCTGACGACCGGCGCGGCCCTGCCGACCGCGGTGGTCGCCGACGCCCCGACGCTCAAGACGTTCCCGGGCTGGCTCGACGAGGCGCCGCCGCGGCTCGGCTGGTCGTGGTGGATCAAGGACGTCGACGGGCTCCAGGAGATCGGCCACACGGGCAGCCAGGGCGGCTTCTCGACCAACTACGTCGTCGTGCCGGCCAAGGACGTGCTGATCGTCTTCCTCATGAACGGCGACTCGTACGACGCCTGGAAGGCGACCAACGCCGAGCTGCACCGCTGGCTCGCCGCGCACGCCTGGCTGGACGCGCCGTGAGGCCCCGCGTCGTCCACCTGACGTCGCCGAACGCCGCGCCGCCGGTCTTCGGGCCGCTCGCGATCGTGGCCGATCGATTCGCCGCCCACGTCCACGGCCCGGATCTGCGCCTGACCGATCGATGGACGACGGGCCGGTCCGCCCGGCGTTCACCGTCGAGGGCGGCCGACACTTCGCGGCGGCGCACGCGGCGCTGGTGACCTACGACGAGGCTCACGGCGTCCGTCGCTTCGCGCTCGAGTCCGGTCGCTTGTCCCTCACCGCACAGTTCCGCCTGCCCGGGCGTCTCCGCCGTCGATGCCCCTCCTTTCGCTTAACTCGAATCAAGTCGATACCTGGCGTGCAAGGTGCCCGCCGCGGGCGACGCGCCCCCGCGCGCGCTGCTGGTCGACGTCGAGACCGGCGCGACCCTGGCCACGTTCCCGCGCAAGCTCGGCGCCCGCGCGTCGTTCACGCGCCTCGGCGACGCCGAGCTCTTTCGCCCTGTCGAATTGTGGCCGACATTACGGGCGTGGTGGTGCTCGTCGACTGCGCGACGGGGCCAGGACGGCTCCGCGCGTTCGAGGCGCACGGCAGCTGGGACTTCCGCCAGCACCTCACTACCAGCTCTCGCCCTGACGGTGACGCGTTGCCGGCCTTCGGGTCGCGTGTGGGCTTCTACTTCTAGAGGGCGCGCATCACGACGCGACGCCGACGTGCGGGAGCCGCCTGCGGCCGCTCGGGTTCCGTTGCCGCTGCGCTGCCGCCAGGGCGAGGACCTCGGATCCGAGACCGTGTTGTCCACGGTTCACCGCGACCGGCGACGGCGCGATCCGCGACCTGAACGGCGCCCGGTCGAGCTGCGTGAGCTTCGCGCGAGCTCGACCCCACGGCCCGGCGGCCAGGCTCCGCGACGACCTGCTTCGATTCGAACCTGGCCCCATCCTCGACGCGGCCCCTCGGGCTCGCGGGGGACGTCGCGTTCCTCAGCGACGCGTCTACCCCGGCTTGGCGAGGCCCGGGGCTTCGCTGGCGGCGGCACCGCCGATCGACGAGCGCCACGTGCACCCGCTCCGCGCACCAGGCGCTGCCCGTGGGCCCGACCGTCGCGTGGTTCGATGGCGCGGCGCTCCACGACGTCACCGCGCTGCCCGCGCCCGTCGGGTAATACCACGCTCAGACACCACCGCCGACGGCCACGCGATCGCGGTCCTCACGATCGAGCCTGGGCACGATCCTCACCATCGACCTCATCGCACCGATGGGCTCCCGGCCGATCCGGGTTTCGTCGGGGACCGATCAGCCGCCGGTGCGGCCCCACTGCGGAGCCGGTATGAACGCGGATCGAGTTGGTATACGGCTGCTGCCGGCCGCTGTCGACCATGAATGGGCTGTACCGCCAGCGTTTGACCGCCCGCGCCGGGGCTTCTTCGTCGCAGGACGAGCCAGATGCGAGTCGAGGACCATGACGCTCTCGACCGCGCCGGAGCGGTCGGATACACAGCTCACCTGCGCGCGGATCTCCGCCGCCGGCTTGCCGGCGCATCATTCTCCGCCATACGGTCGCTGCGTTGTGCGGTGACGCGGCTCACCGGGGGCGCATGAGCGCGCTTCTGCCTGGACGCCCTGGGCGCCGGCGTCAGGAGCAGCGCCGGCCTGCTACCGTTGCCCACGGACTGAGGTGCCGCCGTCTGGCGCTGCCTCAGCCCTGCTGCTATCCG
>JADJUF010000033.1 GCA_016717005.1 Myxococcales bacterium
GCATCAAGCAGTGAGGTCGACATGACAGTCGTGCAATGTGACAAGCACGGAATTCAAACGCCCGCCGTGCACTGTGCTAGCGTGGGAGTCGCACTTGACAGGAGCGAGCAGATCCCGGTGAAGATGATCGTTGATCGGTTGAGCGACGGCGTGCTCCTGTGTCCTTCGTGTCTGCTCACCTGGGAGGCCGCGACGATCGAGGCGTCGGAGCGCAGGGATGGCGATGAGCTTTCCTTCGAAGGAGCACTTGAGATCACATGCTCGACGTGCTTCGATGAGTGGCTTCAAGCGACCAGTGGCGTGTCGCTCGAGTTCCTTCACATGGCCGCCAAGGACACCGCAAAGACCATCGACGGCGCCGGAGCGCCACGACCTGCATAGCTGGGTCCAGACAGGGCTCGGACCGGCGTCGGCTGCAGCGTCACGCGCAGCGGCGTCGGGCTGGCGGCTCTGTCTGGCCGGGGGGCCGACGTCGGGCGGGCGGGGTGGTTGGCGGGGCCCCTTCGTGCTCGTAGCCACAATGCAGACGTGATGGTATCGAGGTTGCCATGACCGATCGGCTTGACGAGGTTGCCATGACCGATCGGCTTGACGACATTCGGAAATACGCGGCCGGGCTGGCGTTGTCTGAGTTGACAACCAGGGAATTGCAGCTCGGTGGCGTGCCGCGACTCCTGCTGGAGCGAGTCTTGCCGAGTGGTAGAGTGCGGCGTCTCACTTGTCCATTAGGTCGGGGATGCGGCAGCGTTGCCCAGAGGACAGGTACGCCATTTCGGGCGGGGGCGTGGCGGCGACCTGCCGGACCAGTTGAGGGGAAACACTGGGGAGGGGCCGAGCACGTGCAAGACGATCGTCCGTCTGGCTTGCGTGGTTCGTTTGAGAGCTGGAACAATCTCCCACGGAATTGACTCAGCGCCTGGGTGCCCGTCAAGTGCCAGGGCGTTCGCGCTCATCTTGAGGACCAATGCGATGTCGAACGTACGCCCGGCCCGAATCAGGTTCTTGCTCCCGTCGGAAGGTGGGCGCGCCACATCCGCCATGAGCGGTGTTCGCCCGCAGTTGAAGCTCGGAGACGTGCTGACATCCTGCATCGTCATGTCGAACAGCGACACGCAGGTGTTTGAACTGGGTTGCGAAGTACAGGGAGTAACCCTCCGGCTCTCCGTCTTCCCAAGCAGCATGGTCGCCTGGTCAGTTTGGAGACGCCAATCGAGCTATTTGAGGGCTCTCGGCTAGTTGCCCGAGGGGAATTTGTCCCGACATGACGCACGCGGTCTGCCGCAAAGGGAGCGCAGACGCGTCATCGGATCCAGCATTGGCGCGGGAATACCTGCGAGGAATGTTCGGAATCCCGATGCCAAGAAAGATTGATGGAGTAATATGGGGTTGATGATGTGTCCTGTTCATCGAGGTCAGGCGGCTGTGTATTGTTGCAGCCATGTCATGTCCGCCTACCGGCGGAGGCTGCCCATCCCAGTGATTCAGATACCTGGGCGGGATGTGCTTCCGTGGCTGCTCTGTGAGTCTTGCTTTCAGGAGTTCGGCCAGGTATTCAGCGACAGAATCGAGCGAGAGAATCGTGTCTACTACTCTCCTGGTGGGCGTCCGGGTATGGGCGGGGAATGTGTGGAGTGTATTGATGCGTGGCTTGCCGTGATAGGCGAGAGGCAAATTCCCGAAGATCCAAACTACAGAGATCCCGCTGACTGCGAGAAGTCCGGCGACGACACCGAACGCGCGTAACTCGTTGGGGCTCGTTGAGTGGAGGCGGTGGATCGTGATCGGCCTCGACTGAACACATCTGTCGAGCGCGTGTCGCTGCTGACTTGAGCACGCAGGCCGGTCGCGAAGCCGCCGCAGCGGCCGAGTCGGATTCGTTCCATTTGGTATGGTTGCCAAGAAATCGTGATTCGGGGGGTGATTCTATGGAAGCAGAGAAGCGTCGGACCGAGGCCGCCTACGCGGACCTCGACGTGCTCTCGAAGTCGCCTGGCGTAACGATTCGTCGTGCGGTCGAGGCCGGAACGGAACGAATCTACAGCGAAAGCGCACGATGGGCGATGGGGGAGTGCGCTATGATCGTGTGAACTGGGCTGGAGACGCAGAGCATGGCGGCGTGTCCGAGTGCTACTCAGTGCGCGGCGGCCTCGTCGGAACGCCAGAATCGGGTCGCGACTTCGATGGGGGAACCTATGGTACCTTGCCGGCGATAGTCGAATTCGCGAGGAAATGGATTGTGGTCGGAATTGATGAATCTCAATGGGCAGCGCTCGCAATCGCGGTCCCGTCGTCGATCGGGGTCACGCGGGAGTAGCTCAAGGCCACCCGTCGATCGGGGTCACGCGGGAGTAGCTCAACGTCAACGGGTGCGGCGCTTCTGGAGCGATCGTGGACGTGTCAAGCGAAAAGCAAATTCCCGAAGATCCAAACTACACTGTGCCCGGGCCCCGCTGACAGCGAGAGTTCGGGGCGTCGAAAACGCGCGTGGTTCGCTGGCTCTCGGGTGTTCAATCCACGTGATGCATGAACTGCAGGGTGCGCTCGAGGCAATCGCCGCGGGGACCTCTTTCAGGCTCAGATTCAGAACGCGGAATGGCCTGGCATACTCAAGAAGAGTGGGATGGAATCGCTGGACGGTACGAAAGGCACCCCCTGGTGGAGCCCATGCTTGTCGCCGTGGCGGCGTTGCGTGGAGCTGACTCTTGTTCTGATGTGGGCTCGACAATCTCTCATCTCGCACTCGTCCTGCGGCTGTCGGGAATAGCGACCGGCGTGTGCATCGTCGAGGATGGGTCGGGTCGCTTCACTCTCATGGATGTTGGCCCGGGCTGGAAACGGCCAACCACGCGACGGAGCCGCCAGCCGAGCGCGTTCGGGCAAGGCCAACGCGGCGGGCGGGCGCTGGCCGCGCGGCGGTGGTGATGGCGCCGCAGGTGGCCAAGCCGCTGGGGCGGCAATGATGAGCACGCACAATCGTCTGCGCGCCGAGGTGGTTTGTCCAGGTTGCAGCGCCATCTCCCCGATGGAGATTGAACTCTTCTTTGGCCTGGGGAACTTGCTCGAGTACAAGATCGGCGATGAGATACAGTGGCTGCCGCGAAAGGAGCCCCAGAATGGGGGGCGTCCAGACGGCGGCGATCTCGATGGGGACGCCTATGCTGTTTGCCCAACGTGTGGCGCTGAACTGAACCTCGTTGCGAGGGTTCGCAATGATGTGCTGGTCGGCGTCGAAGCCTGACTGCCGACGGCCGCCTGTTCTCGTTCGACTGGGTCCACTCGGATCCTGTCGTCGCGCTCGACGAGGTCGTCCCTTGCGGGCGACCGGGCTCAGAACCGTGTCGCAACGCATCGGATCGCAGAGCGAGCGGCCAGGCCGCGTCGCACTTGCGCGTGCCGCGTCGCCGAGGTAGCCGCCAGCGGCGGCTGGCGGCTTACCCAGCGACGCCGGCGCTGCCGTGCCAGGTGGCCAACGCGGCGCGGAGGTCACGGCCGCGCGCGAAGCTGCGCGCCTCGATGAGGTCGACGGCTGCGGCGGCGCGGTCCCATTCGTCGGGTGAGGCGACGGCGGCCAGCTTGGTGAGGTCGTCCCGGTCGCGGGGTCGGTGGGCGTCGTCGAGCGAGATGAGCTTCATGGCGATCAGGTGACCGACCCGGGCGACCGGCGCGACGACGCCTTCGCTGACCTCGACCGGCTCGGCGGCCGCGACGATCTCGGCCTCGATGCCGGAGGCGGCGAACAGCAGGTCGACCATCGGCCCGCGCCCCCGAACCGTAGGCGCGCAGTCGAGAGTCGGCCCTGGGCGACTTGCTCGATCGCCGCGCCGACCTGATAGCCAGC
Organism: Myxococcales bacterium; assembly: GCA_016717005.1. NCBI lineage: Bacteria > Pseudomonadati > Myxococcota > Myxococcia > Myxococcales > Myxococcales bacterium. Next base: position 3,839 of record JADJUF010000033.1, read on the forward strand.
CTGACGCAGCCGCCAGACGTAGGCTTCGGCGGCGGCATCGTCAGCGACGGCGACGGCGAAGTCGAGGTCGCGCGTGAACCGCGGCTCGGTACGGGTCGAGACCGCGATCCCGCAACCAGCGCCACCTCGACTTCGCTGGGCCTGGCGGCGAGGAACGCGCGGAGCGCGATGGCCAGCGCGCTCATCGACGGAGCGGGCTCGTCGCCTGACCCGTCGGCGCATCGCTCGCGCTGGCAGGCTCGGGCGCGTGGCGGATGAGCCACGCGTCGAGGCGCCGGGCGAGCTGCTCGGGCGACTCCTCGGGGTGCTCGCGCCGCAGCCGGGCGGCCATCATCGAGACGCCGAAGTCGAAGAGGTCGAGGGCCTCCTGGAGTCGGTCGCTGGGGCTGCCTTCCACGCGCACGTCATGATCTTGTCGGGCGCGCCGGCAATGTCAACCGCGTCGATCGCGAGCGGACCGGACCAGGGGGCGTTCGAGGACGGCGGCGGCGGCACCGCCAGCGCAGGCGAAGCGCGAGATCGAGGACCTCCAGGTCGATCCTCGCCGGCCTCGGCATCGTCGTCGTGCAGGTGGGCGTCAGGCCGGCCTCGAGGCACCATCACCGTCCGCCGTGATCGCCACGCTGGTGTACGCGTAGGCGATCGCGGCGTGCGCGAGGCCGGCGCCGTCGGCGGGGAGCACTGTCAGCGTCACGCCGTCCGCGTCCCTGCGCGCGGTGCTCCACTCGGCGACGAGGACCGCCAAGAGGCCGCCGCCGCTTGCGGCCAGCTGGACCCGATGCACCTCACCCGATCGTCAGGGGGGGCACCTCACCCGATCGTCAGGGCAGGCACCTCACCCCCATCGTCAGGGCGCACCCATCGCGCACCCCACCGATCGTCAGGGGCGCACCTCACCCGATCGTCAGGCGGCACGTCACCGATCGTCAGGGGCAGGCGCCTTAGCCGATCGTCAGGCGGCGACCGCAGTTGAAGCACGCACGGTGCGGCGGGCGCGGGCGGGACGGCCAGGCGGGGACCCAGGCTTCAGCGCCGACACCACGTCCCGAGATCGATCCCGGGGCCCAATCCGACTTGACAACAACGGGTCGGTCCAGTTATTCGAAATAGGAGGCGGAGACGGATTGTTCATGGAATCGTAGCGCGGAGCGGCGATGGATGGTCTTGATGGGATGAAATGTGGACTCCTATTTGTCTGTTGGTCGAACCAGTGTGTCGGAGATCACATCCCTCGCAATCGGCACAAAAGGGACGCAACCACGGACGCAGGCGGTCGATAGCAGGGGCGCGAACCAGGCGGGCACGGTGCCCGCGACTGGCTTCGCGAAGGAGGCGCGCGTGGAGACGAACACAGCGGTGAGGATGGCGGCCAGGACTCCGGCGCCAGCCGTGTGGATGCCGGAGACGTCGGGTCGGTCGCGGTCCTGTCGGATCTGCACCTGGGCGCGTTCGGCTTCGTGGGCCGCGGCGCCAGCGTGCTCGATGTCCAGGACGGGCGCGATCCGATGGCGCCGGGCGGACCGTTCGAGCGGTTCCTGCGCGCGCAGGTCGGGCGCCACGACGCGGTCATCTTGCTCGGCGACATCCTGGAGCTGGCGCTGGCCACCTACGATCAGACGTCCCCGCGCGCGGCCCGCATGGTGTCGCTCTTGCGCGAGCACTGCACCGACACGGTCTACTTCGTGCCGGGCAACCACGACCACTACGCGTGGACGCTCGTCCAGGACGCTAGCGCGGTGACCAAGCGCTTCCCGCACTTCACGGCGAACTACTTCCCGACGCAGCAGATCGGCCAGTACAGCGACACGTTCCTGCGCACGATCGGGATCGACCACGTCGTCTATCCGACCTTGGCCTGGCGCCCGCCGCGCGGCGACGCGCACAGCTACCTGTTCCACCACGGGCACTTCTGCTCCGAGACCTACACGCTGGTCTCGAGCTTCTACCGCGATCTGTTCGACGGTCAGGTCACGCACCTCGCGCAGCTCGAGGGCCTGAACGCCGGCTGGCTCAACCTGATCTGGTACCACCTGGGCCAGGCCGGCATCGGCGTCGGCGCCAACGGGCTGGTCGAGCGCGTCTACGAGGAGCTGCGCGCGACCGGGACGTCCCCGGCCGTCGAGCGCGCGGTCGAGCGCTTGTATCGCCTCAAGCTGGCGGCGCCGGTCCGCGCGGCGCTGCGGCGCTTCGCTGACGAGGCGTGGTGGCTGACGACCGGCGCGGCCGACTGGCTGGCGAGCCGCATCGACGCGGTCATGCCGCAGTGGCTGACCAAGGCGGTGCTGGCCTACGCCGAGCACGAGGACCGCAGCGGCGGGCGCGGCGCCTCGGTCGACCGCGGGCGCGCGCTCGACGCCACGCTCGTCGCTCACGCCGACGAGCTGGTCAAGATGGTCGCCGCGACAGAGCCCCGGCTGGTGCCGGGCGCGACGACGCTGGTGTTCGGCCACACCCACGTGCAGGGCCAGGCCGCGAGCGCCACCGCGCGCTACCTCAACACCGGCGGCTGGGTGACCAGCCCCAGCGGCGGCTGGCCCGACGCGTACGTGCTGTCCATCGACGCGGCGGCGACGCCGCGATTTGTCCACTACGACGGAGGGAGGGTCTGATGTCGCGCGCGCGTGCGATCGTGTGGAACCGTGGCTACGCCGGCAAGCTGGGCTGGACGCCCGACGAGCTCGGCGCCGAGGCCTTCGACGCCGCGCTGGTGCAGCGCATCGAGGCGGTGCAGCGGCAGCTCGGCGTCGAGGTCGACGGCCTGTTCGGGCCCGCCAGCTACGCGGCGTGGCTGGCGCAGCGCGCGGTCGAGCTGACCTCAGCGCTCGCGACCGCCGTCGGCGGCGACGCGCTCGCGGTGGCCGGCCAGGTCGCGCTCGCCACGGCCAAGGCGCTGTGGCTGCGGACCGTCGTCGATCCGCCCGACGCCAGCGAGCGCTACGCCGCGTCGCGCGCGGTGGTCGACGCGCTGATCCGCTCGGACGACGGCCTGGGCTGGTCGTGGGAGAACCCGTACCGTCGCAACGGCGACTACGCGTGGTGCGGCTCGCTCGCGGCCTGGGGTTGGCGCGCCGCGGGCGTGCCGGTGGCGCTGCGCCGGCGCTACTTCGCGTCGACCTACCGCCTCGATCGCTACGCGCGCTACCGCGCCACCGGCGACGAGGCCCCGCCGCACCCGCCGCCGGACGCGCGCCGACTGCTGGTCGAGCTCGACGAGGACGCCGGCCCCGCCGACGCGATCCTCCACGACGGCTCCGAGCCGCGCGCCGGCGACATCCTGCTCGTCGGCGGCGAGCGCACCGGCTACGGCAAGCACATCTGCCTGGTCGAGTCCTACGACGTCGCGACCGGGCTGTTCACCACCATCGAGGGCAACGGCACCGGCGCCAGCCCGCGCGGCGGCCGCATCCACGGCATCGTCCGGACCCAGCGCCCGGTCGGCCTCGGCCGCGACGAGCCGCGCACGCGCTACCACGCCCGCCGGCTGATCCGGCCGTCGGTCCACGATCTGCTGATCGCCGGGCGCGCCGTCGGCGTGTCGGCGCCGGGCGACGCGGTGCTGCGAGGTGGCCCCGCTGGCGGTGCCGGCATCGCGATCGCGGTGCCGTGATGACGACGACTGTACTCATCCATTGCTGGTTTCTCGACGACGCGTCCTCGCGCGGGCTCGCCGATCGATCCACGACTGACCTGCGCGAACTGGGAGCTTGACGATGTCCACGACGTTCACGACCCTGAAGGCATATCTTGGGCTGACCTTCGCCGAGCTGGCGGTGCAGGACGCCGCGCTCAGCAGCGAGCTCACCACCGAGCTCGCCCTGCGCGAGGTCAACTACGACACTCCCGAGCCCATCGGCACGGTCCCGATGGTCCGCCAGCTCATCGAGGAGACGCGCCTCGAGGAGGTGATCGGCCTCGCGGGGGTGTCCGAGGCGGCCCAGACCGCGCTCCGGGCGTACGTCTCGCCGGAAGCGATCGACGACGGCGTGCTGCAGCTGCACGTCAGCAAGACCGAGATCACCGCCGCCGAGGCCACCTCGATGGGGAGAATGCTCGAGCGCTACTTCGTGTGCGAGGACTCTGTCGAACTCGTCGGGGCGCTCGACAAGGACGGCGACAACGTGGCGATGGCGGAGCGGTCGGCGGCGTACTGGCTGGACACGCTGTCTGGCGTGACCCTCCCGGACGGGACCAAGCTTGAGGCGGTCGCCGAGGTGATCGCCCGCCGCCTGGAGGTGCTCTACCCAGGCGCGGCCGTGCGCGGACGGATCCCGCCGGTCGTCGAGACCGTGCAGAAGGCCGCGCTCGACGCGCTGGTGGTCCTCGAGGCGCGCAACCCGCGGCGCTTCGACGGGACGTTCGCCGACCTGGACGTCAAGGACGCGCCGTCCGAGGACCTCCCGATGCTGCAGGCGCACTGGGGCGAGCTCATGAAGATGGTGCGCGGCTGTCCGGGCCTGGGGCTCGAGCAGGTGTTCGACGACCTCGGCCTGACGACCGGCCAGCGCTACGCCGCGATGGCGGCGCGGATCGGGCGGTTCATCGCGGCGATCACGAGCGCGTCGGGCCCGTCGTCGCGTTTCGACGCGCTGGCGCTGGACCTTTCCCGGACAGCACGGCCTGGACGCGGTTCAACATCACCACCTTCTCCGAGCCCGTGAAGGCGACCATCCGCGCCTACCAGCGGATGCGCGTCGTCGGCAAGAACCTCGACGTCGCCGCGACGCTCCTCGCGGCCGGCTACGCATCGGCGCTGGCGGTCGCCCGGGCCCGCGTGTCAGACATCCAGGCGCTGCCGGGCCTGAGCGGCAGCAAGGGCGAGCAGGTGTGGGAGACCGCGCGCCAGCTCAGCACCGACGCGGCGCTCTTCGTCGCCGGCATCTCCGACCAGATCGGGGGCGCCCTCGATCCGCTGCCGACCCGGCCGCCGCCGAGCGTGGGCCAGTCGTTCGCCACGCTCGAGGGCTACGCCGATCTGTTCGGCAACCAGTCGTACTGCGACTGCGCGCACTGCGCGTCGATCCTCGGGCCGGCGGCCTACTTCGTCGACCTGATGGACTTCGTCAAGCGCGAGGTCGGCGCGCAGGTGCCGGTCGGCAACGCGCTCGCGCTCAAGACCCGCCGGCCCGATCTGTGGACGTTCCCGCTCACCTGCAGCGCGACGAACGATCTGGTGCCGACGCTGGCGATCGTCAACGAGGTGCTCGAGAACGCCATCGCCTCGCGCACCGGCTACGCGAGCGCCTTCGACGACCGCCTCGCGGTCGAGGGCCACGTCTACCAGAGCGCCGCCGGGCTGCCGGGCCGCACGGCCTCGTTCGCCCAGCCGTTCGCGCTGGGGCTGGCGCAGACCTCGGCGCAACTGACGGCCTTCGGCGTCGACCGGCCGGCGCTGGCGGAGGCGGTCGGCGCCACCGAGGCGCACGGTCGCCGCGTGCGCCTGGGCATCAGCACCGCGGTCGAGGCGCTGATCACCACGGCGCGGACCAGCTTCAGCTCGCTGTCCGAGGTGTACGGCATCGCGTTGTCCGGAACGCCCGCAGCGGAGGTGGACGCCACGGTGCTCGCCCCGGCGATGAGCCTCGACCGGGCCGGCCTGGGCACGGTCGTGAAGGCGTGGTTCGTCCAGCAGGGCGGCTCGGCGCCGCACATCGACGCGACGAAGCGCGACAACAACAGCGTCCAGAACGACATCGAGCAGGTGCGGGACCTCACCATCGACGCGCTCGATCGCATGCACCGCCTGACCCGCCTGACCCGGGCCGTCGGTCTGCCGATGGCGCAGGTCGATCGCCTGCTGCGTGTCCAGGTCGACGCCGACCTCGACTCGGTCGAGTTCTTCGCCGACCTGCGCTCGCTCGCCGCGCGCTTCGGCGCCGCGCTCACCGACGACGACGCCGCGGCCCTGGCGGGGCCGCTCGACGACGCGGGCCTGGCGCGCTTCAATCGCGGCGTGCGCGACCCGGGCGCGGCCTGGCCCAGCGTCGCCGCGCCGATCGAACACTTCGTCCACCCCGGCCTGGTCTCGACCGGCGTGGCCGCGGGCGGCGGCGCTGCCGTGCGTCTGGCGGCCGCCCTCGGCCTGTCGGACAGCGCGACCCTGGCCCTCATCCGCTACCTGGCGCCGAGCCTGGCCCAGGAGGCCACCAACGGCTTCGATCCCGACGCCGCCGACGAGGCCGCGCGGTACTTCGTGCTGACGTGGCCGGCGCGCGGGCGGCGGTCGCGGCCTTCGACGCCTGGCGCGCCAGCGGTCGGTCGCTCGACGTCCTGGTCGCCGCCACCGGCGGCACGCCGCGCAACCCCCGGACGCTGCTCGACACGGACGCGGTCGCGGCTGCGATCCGCGCGAGCGCGGCGACGGCGATGGTCGTCGAGGACTCGATCTTCGCCGCCGCCCTCGGCATGTCCGAGGCCGACTCGCTGGCGGTGCTCACCGCGAACGCGAGCCTGTTCCAGTTCCCGTCCGCCGGCCGAATGGTCGCCGACGCCGTGGATCTGCCGACCACGGTCGTCACCGTGCCGGCCGGACTCCAGGTCGTCGTCGGCGGGATCCGCCGCCTCGACCTGACGGCGGACGACTTCGTCGACGTGCTCGCGCCGCACACCGCCCGGGGCCAGCTCGTCCGCGGGCTGGCGACCGCGAGCGGGCGGGACGACGACGAAGTGCGCCAACTCGTGCGCCTGGCCGGCGTCGCCATCGACAGCGCCGTCGCCTCGTCGATCCGCGACGTGACCAGCGGCGCCCAGCTCGAGACGGTGATCGCCGCGGTGTCCCGCGTCGACGTCGCCACCCGCGGCTGGTCCGCCGCCGGCCTGGCGGCGCTGGCCGACGTACCCGCGGTCTTCGGTGCCGGGGCCTGGCCGATCCTCAGCCCCGCGACCCCGGACCTGCCGCGGTTCACGTTCGCCCAGGCCACGGCGCTCGGTCGCGCGGCGGCGCGGGGCACGGCCCCGGATCGCCAGGACGCCCTCGTCGCGCTGGCGTTCTACTTCGACCCGGCCGCGGCCACGTTCGCGCCCGAGGCCGACGCCGCGCTGGCCGAGTTTCTCGGCACCACGCCCGCCACGATCGCTGGCCTGCGCGGCACCGCGGCGCTCCCGCCCGGCCTGATCGCCGCCCTCGACCGCCTCGCGGCGCTGGTGCGCATCGCCGATCGCCTCGGCGTCGACGGCGGCGCGGTGAAGGGCCTGGTGTCCGATCTCGACAGCGAGCGCACGGCGGCCGCGGCGGCGGTCGAGCACGCGGCCGAGCTGCGCGCCGAGCGCGACCCCGCCGAGGCCACCCGGCTCAGCGACGCCCGGGCGGTGCTGCGCGAGCAGCAGCGCGACGCCCTGGTCGACTTCTTGTTGCACCCGGTGCTGCAGACGCCGCCGGTCGCGCCCGAGTTCAAGAATCGCCTCGACCTCTCGAGCTACCTGCTCATCGACGTCGACGCCGGCGGCTGCGCCACCACCTCGCGGGTCGTCGCCGCCACCAACGCGGTCCAGGAGTACGTCACGCGCATCACGCTCGGCCTCGAGCGCAACGACGTCCCGCTCGGCGCGCCCGGGCGCGTCGCGGTCACCATGTCCGACGCCGGCACCCGGAGCTGGGAGTGGCGCCGCGCCTACCGGGTCTGGGAGGCCAACCGCAAGGTCTTCCTGTGGCCCGAGAACTACCTCGAGCCCAGCCTGCGGGACAACAAGACCCACCTGTTCACCCAGCTCGAGGACGCGCTCGGGCAGAGCGACCTCGACGAGGCCAGTATCCTGACGGCCTACGCCACGTACCTCCAGGGCCTCGACGAGCTGGCCAGCCTGAAGGTGGCCGGCGCGTACCACGACGTCGGGACCGACAGCGACGTGCTGCACCTGATCGGCGTGACGCCGCGCGACCCGGCGACGTTCTACTACCGGAGCGTCACGGACATCGCGAGCAGCCTCGCCGCGCCCGAGAAGTCGACGATCTGGGGCAACTGGCAGAAGCTCGACCTGTCGATCCCGACGCGGTTCGTGTCGCCGGTGGTCTACCAGGGGCGGCTGAGCCTGCTGTGGACGGACGTCAAGACGCGGCCTGTCCAGAAGCTTGAGGCGGGGGACATGAAGTTCCTGGGATACCAGCACGCACTGTCACTGACGATGGCAGGGCTTCAGCCAGATGGTCGTTGGTCACCGGGGCAGGACGTGGCGATCTCAATGCCTGTGCACATGCACTTGTTCTCGCCGACAGTTGGGGTAGTCCAGGATCCGGTGACCAACGGCGCGGCGTTCTTCGATGCTCCTTCGACCGTCCATGAAGCGCCACTGGACGGTTATACGATCCGCGGACCGTCGTGGGGTGTGTGGCCAATCGTGACGAATCAGGGAGTCTCCCTCAGGTACAGAAACTTTCATGGCCAAGGTGAGCTCGACGTGTACCAGCGCAGCCTGACGGGGGCGGCGACCTGGGCGGAGTCGCCTCGGCGAAATGATTGGCGTCGATGGGTTGCGCGTGTGTCTTGGGGTGCCGCTGAGTAGCTTCTTGCCGTCCACGGCGCTCGCGAATCTCCTGATCGAGCGGCAGCGAATCACGCTGTTCGCGAAGGAACTCGACAGTGCCACTCGTGCCACGATCTACAGCAACTCGGAGCCGGTATTCCAGAATGAGATCGCCGCTGCGCATCGGTCTGTCAATGGGCTAGCGGTTGCGGGTGCGCCGGGGGGCGCTTGTCTGGATGTTGGCAGTGATCTACTCTTTCTGCAGCCGGTTCCCTCGGATGACAAGTACCTGGTCAGGCGACTGGGGACGATGGTCACCCGGAGTCTCGGCGAGGCGCTGTTCGTGGGTGGAATCGAAGCGTTGCTCGGCACGGCGCAGCAAATGTCTCTCGCCGAAGCGGAGCTTCCGTTGACCGTGCAAGGAGGGGCAATCGTAGATCGCAGCGACGCTGGCGAGCTCAACTTCCGCGGCTCGTTCGGCACATACCTGCGCGAGCTGTTCTTCCACATCCCGATGCTGATCGCCACGACCCTGGCCGGCCGCGGTCGCCACGCCGACGCTCGGCGCTGGTTCCAGCGCGTGTTTGACCCGACGTCGACCGACACGATCGACACGACGGGCGTCCCGGCGGCCGAGGTGGCCCACCGCCAGCTGGATCGGGTCTGGCGCTTCCGGGAGTTTCGCGGCCGCACCGCCGAGACCGCTCGGGACATCCTCACCGATGGGGCCGCGCTCGCAGCCTACCGCGAGGATCCGTTCAACCCGCACGCGATCGCGCGGCGGCGGCTGTCGGCCTACCAGCGCCACGCGTTCGCGCGCTACGTGGACAACCTGCTCGAGTGGGGCGACCTGCTGTTCGCGCAGTTCACGCGCGAGACCGTGGAGGAGGCGCGGGGGCTGTACCAGCTCGCGGCGCAGCTCCTGGGCCAGCGGCCGGCGCGCCTGGGAGACTGCGACACGGGCTCGGTCAATCCTCGGGACTACGCGACGATCGAGCCCCTCCTGTTCCAGTCCGGGGACCCCATCCGCATCGGGGCCGAGACCGAGGTCATGGCCCTGCGCGCGGTGGTGCCGCCGGCGCCGGTGTCGAACGCGGTGCCATCGATGGGCTCGATGGCTCGCCTCACCCAGGCTCGCCAGCGCGTGCCGTGGATCGCACCCACGACCGCGTCCAAGCCGGTCTCGTTCGGTCGGCAGTGGCTGCGAGGACGAACCGGCGCTTGGGGGCCGTCCAAGTCGGTCGGCGCCGTCGATGGAGATCTCGGGCTGGGCGGACGGGTGGGTGCCCCGGCCCGTGGCTTCACCGACGACACCCTGGCCACCAGCGTGCTCGCACAGCTCGGCCCCATCTTCTGCGTGCCGGTCAACAAGGCGCTCCTGGCCCGCTGGGACCGCGTCGAGGATCGGCTCTGGAAGCTCCACCACTGCCTCGATCTCGAGGGCGTGCGGCGCGACCTCGCGCTGTTCGCTCCGGAGCTCGACCCGATGAGCCGCGTCCAGGCGACCGCCTTGGGGCTCACGCCCGATGATCTGGTCGCCGATGCGGCTCGGGACGTGCCGCCGTACCGCTTCGTCTACCTCATCGAGCGGGCCAAGGGGTTCGCGTCGTCGCTGGCCGGCTTCGGCGGCGCCTTGCTGGGTGCGCTCGAGCGTCGCGACAACGAAGCCCTGTCGCGCTTGCGCCAGGAGCAGGGCCTCGCGCTCGCTCGCCTCACCCGCCGCCAGCGCGAGCTCGACATCGACATGGCGCGCGAGGGTCTCGCTGCGCTGGAGCGGCAGATCCAGTCGGCCGAGTACCGTCGGGAGTACCACGACCGCTTGGTCACCGAGGGGTTGAGCTCGGCAGAGAGCGGTGAGCTTGCGCTCCGACAGACCGCGGCCGAGTTCCGCCTGGGCTCCGTGCAGAGTCACCTGTTCGCGTCCATGGCGCGTAGTCTTCCGGAGATCAACGCCCCCTGGTCGGTGTCATTCGGAGGCGATCACGTCGGGGGTGCGGCCGACTCTGCCGGTAACTGGCTGTCGACTATCGCCGGAGTTCTCGACAGCAACGCTGGCGTGCTCAGTTCCAACGCCAGCTACGCTCGCCGCGACCAGGGCTGGCGCCACCAGCTCCAGCTCACCAAGGACGAGCTGGCCAGCATGGCGCGGCAGCGGCAGGCCGCGGTGCTGCGGGTCAAGGCGGCGGAGCAGTCGCTGGTCGCGTACGACGAGAGCCTGCAGCAGCTCGAGGACGTGCTCGCGTTCGAGCGCGACCGCGTCACCAACCTGGCGCTGCACACGCGCCTGGCCCAGGGGTTGAAGCAGCTGTACCGGCTCGCCTACGGCCACGCGCTAGCCCTGGCGCGGCTCGCCGAGCGCGCGTACCTCTACGAGCGCGGCGACAGCACCGGCGGGCTCTCGGCCGGCTACTGGGACGCCAGCATGGGCGGGCTCCTCGCGGGCGAGCGCCTGCTGTCGGATCTGCAGGGCCTCGATCGGCGCTTCCTCGAGACCCACCACCGCGAGCTGGAGATCGACCAGCCGTTCGCGCTGTCGCAGCTCGACCCGGCGGCGCTGTGGAACCTGCGCCAGAACGGCGTCTGCGAGTTCACGGTCCCCGAGGAGGCGTTCGACGTCACCTATCCGGGGCACTGGAAGCGGCGGCTGCGCGCGGTGCGCCTGACCATCCCGTGCGTCACCGGGCCCTACGTGAACATCGGCGCCACGCTCACGCTCCAGTCCAGCATGGTGCGCGCGACGCCCAGCGGCGGGCTGGCCGCGGTGCCGCTGGCCCACGGCACCACGATCGCGACCAGCACGGCGCAGGCCGACGGCGGCGTGTTCGAGCTGTCGTTCCGCGACGAGCGCTACCTGCCGTTCGAGGGCCAGGGCGCCATCTCGACCTGGAAGCTCGAGCTGCCGAGCACCGTGCGCGCGTTCGACTACGCGTCGATCTCCGACGTGGTGGTCTCGCTCGCGTACAGCGCCAAGCCCGACGCCGCGCGACGCGCCGTGCTGGAGGGCGCCGCGTCGGTCACCGGCTCGCTCCTCAAGCACTACACGAGCACCGCGACCACGCGCATCGTCAGCCTCCGCGAGGAGCTGGGCGCCAGCTTCCTGCGGCTCTTGCGCTCGGCGCCGAACGCGCCGGTCAGCTTCGAGCTCACCGACGACATGCTGGCGCCGGTGTTCCGCGGCCGGGCGACGAACATCCAGAGCGCGCGCATCGCGGTGCGGCTCGCGAAGGGCGTCGCGGGGGTTGGCGGACTCGCATTCCGTCTGGACGGCAGTCTGACCGAGGAACGCCCCACCGGTTCCCCGCCATTCGCCGCGCAACTGGACCTCGGCAACCTGCAGACCGCGGCGGTCGCCGCGGTGGCCGTGCCGACCTGGACCGGCCCGCACACGCTCACGCTCGTCGACGCCGGGACCCTGGCAGGAGACCCCGACGCCCTCGACCCGGCCAAGGTCCAAGACGTGCTCCTGGTCACGACTGTCCAGCTGGCGTGACCTGCGATCAGGCCGATCTAGACGAATCCCCTTGGCACCCGAACCCCAGATGAAGGTAGGCTCCCGATGATGACGGCAGGTGGTGACGCGCCCAGCGTCGCGAAGGTCGAGTACGAGGCGATCGTCGACGAGCACAGCGGCGGCGTGGCCGTACGTGTGCCGGTGCCGACGACGCCGGCGCGGGCGCTGACGCCGCGGCTGGTGCTGTCCGGCGGCGGCGGCGGGGCCTCGGTGGTGGGGCATGGCTGGACCGTTCCGGGATCGCGCCGATCACCGTCGACACCAGCGAGCACCTGCCGCGCTGGGACGGGACCGACGGGGTCGCGCTGGGCGGCGTCGCGCTGGTGCCGTGGCTCGACGCCGCGGGCGCGCCGCGCCGGCGGGTCGACGGCGACTACCAGGTGACCACGCTGCGGCCGCGGTCGGGCTTCGCCCGGGTCCGGGTCGAGCGGTGGACCCACGCCGTCACCGGCGACGTCCACTACCGCAGCCGCGACGAGGCCGACGTGCTGACGATCTACGGCGCGCGTCCGCAGGCCGCGGCGCGCATCGTCGACCCGGCCGACCCGGCGCGGGTCGCGGCGTGGCTGCCCGAGCTGCAGCTCGACGCCGACGGCAACGCGCTGTGGCTCGAGTACGCGCCCGAGGACACGGTCGGCGTCGATCGCACCCAGCCGTGGGAGCCGTGGCGGCCGGTGCGCACGCAGCGCTACCTGACGGCGATCCGCTACGGCAACGTCACGCCGGTCGCGCTGACCGAGGCGATCGTCGCCGGCACGCCGCCGGCGGGCCGCTGGGCGATGCACCTCGTGATCGATCACGGCGATCATGGTGACGCGGTGCCGACGTTCGCGCCGGACCGGCCGTGGCCGGCGCGCGCCGACGCGTTCTCGTCGGCGCGGGACGGGTTCATCGTGCGCACGTACCGGCGGGTGCGGCGGTTCGTGTGCTTCCACGACCTGCCGGCGCTGGGGGGCGGCGCCGGTGCCGGTGTCGGCGCTCGAGCTGGCGTACGACGACGATCCGGCCGGCGCGCGGCTGATCGGGGTGACGCGGGTCGGGTTCGTCGACGGCGCGCGCGCCGAGACCGCGCCGCTGGTGTTCGCGTACGCGGGCGCGGGGCTCGACGAGACGTTCCTGCCGGCGACGACGACGACGGGCCTGACCGCGGCGCGGACGCAGCTGGTCGATCTGTACGGCGAGGGCCTGCCGGGCATCCTCTACCAGGGCGAGCGCGGGTGGCTGTACCAGGCCAACCAGGGCGGCGGACAGTTCGCGGCGCCAGCGGCGGTGGTGGCCGCGCAGCCGAACTTCGAGCGCGGCGTGGCCTTGGCCGACGTCGATCGCGACGGCGACACCGAGCTGGCGGTGACGACGGGGCGCCAGGCCGGGTCGTTCGCGCTCGAGCGCGAGGAGCGGCGCTGGGCGGGGTTCCGGCCGTTCGCGGCGTGGCCCAAGCTCGAGGGCGCGGTCGGGCGCACGTTCTGGGTCGATCTGAACGGCGACGGGCGCAGCGACGCGGTGATCGCGCGGGGCGACGCGCTGGTGTGGTTCCCGTCGGTGACCGGGCCGCTCGACGAGGTCGAGCGCGAGTTCGGCGAGCCGGTGGTGGTGCCGCTGCCGACAGGGGGCGGAGGCGGCGCCGGGGTGCGGGCCCAACCCGCAGCTCGATCTGTTCTTCGCGGACATGACCGGCGACGGCATGCAGGACCTGGTGCGGGTGCGGCGGGGGCAGGTCGAGTACTGGCCGGCGCTGGGCAACGGGCGGTTCGGCGACCGGGTGGTGATGGACGGGGCGCCGGCGGTGCCGACGACGTCGGCGTTCGACAGCGCGCGGGTGCGGCTGGTGGATCTGGACGGCAGCGGCACGGCCGACGTGCTCTACCTCGACGACGGGCGGGTGTGGCACTTCCCGAACCTGGGCGGGCGGCGGCTGGGGGCGCGGCGCGAGGTCGGGCACCTGCCGGCGTTCGACGGGCGCACCGCGGCGATCGCCGATCTGGCGGGCGACGGGCGGCCGGCGCTGCTGTGGTCGGCGCTGTCGCCGACGCGCACGCGGGCGCTGTCGTACCTGCCGCTCACGCCGGCGACGCCGCCGGGCATGCTGATCGCGGTCGACGACGGCTGCGGTCGGCGCACCGAGCTGGCGTGGGGCAACTCGGCGACGCACTACCTGCGCGACGCGTCCGACGGCGTGCCGTGGGAGACGCGGCTGCCGTCGCACCGGCCGGTGGTCGACGCGCGGGTCGAGCTCGACCTGGTCGGCGGGACCTCGGTGACGACGCGGTACCGCTACCGCGACGGGTACTTCGACGGCGCCGGCGGGGCGTTCCGCGGGTTCGGCCGGGTCGAGACGCTCGACGTGCCGCAGACGCTCGGCGACGCCGGGCCCGACGGGCCGGCGTTCGCGCCGCCGCTCTTGACCCGGACCTGGTTCCACCTGGGCACGGCGATGTGGAACCACCACCGGCCGTTCGAGCCGTACACCGGCGATCCGCTCTTGCCGCGGATGGCGCCGCACGTCAGGCGCCGGGTGCGCACCTGCCGCCGGCCGACGCGTCGGCGGCGCTGCGGCTGCTCGCGGGCTCGGTGGTGCGGCGCGAGCGCTGGGCGGTCGACGCCGACGAGGCGCCGGTGGCCGATCCGTTCGACGTCGAGGAGGCCAGCTACCAGCTGGTGCTGTCGCAGCCGCGGCGCGGGGCGCAGCGGCCGGTGTTCGGCGTGGTGCCGCGGGCGCGGCGGGTCGCGACCTACGACGGCGCCGCCGGCGATCCGCGGGTGACCGAGGAGCTGGTGCTGGCCCACGACGCCTGGGGCGCGCCGACGCGCACCGCGCAGGTGGCGTACGCGCGGCGCGGCGCCGTCGACGACGTCGCGCAGGCCCGGACCTGGGTGACGATCACCGACGCGACCCGCGCCGACGTCGACACCGACGCGCAGTTCCTGCTCGGGGCCGAGGTCGAGACCACGCAGTGCGAGCTGGTGGGCGTGGCGCCGGTCGACGGGCAGGTCGCACCCGAGGCCCTGCCCGCGGCGGCGGTCACCGCGGCGCTGGCGACGCCGGCGCCGTTCGAGCAGGCGCTGGATCCAGCGGCGACCGCGCCGGCGGCTCGACGCCTGGCGTGGCAGCGCACCTATTACTGGGATGCCGCGCGCGCCGCGATGGCGCCGCTGGGGGCGGTGGCCCGGCGCCGCGGGTGCACCACGCCGAGGTGGCGTGCCTGACGCCGGGGCTGGTGGCGGCGACGCTCGACACCCGCGTCGACGCCGCGGGCGTGGCGGCGCTGGGCTATGTCCTGGCCGACGGTCACTGGTGGCAGCCGGGGCCGGTGCAGGAGGTGAGCGGGCCGTTCGGGCTGGTCACGCGCACGGTGCGCGGCGACGGCGCGAGCGCGCAGGTCGTCTACGACGCCGACCAGCTGGCGGTGGTCGAGACCATCGACGCGCTCGGGCTGTCGACGACGATGACGATCGACTACCGGGTGCTGGCGCCGGCGCAGACCGAGGATCCGAACGGGACGATCGCGCACGCGCGGTTCGACGGGTTCGGGCGGCTGGGCGCGGGCGGCACCGAGGGCCACGTCGGGACCGACCCGTGGGGGCAGCGGCGCGCTGGGCGCGTGGCAGCCGCCGGTGGGCGCGACGACCGCGTCGGTGCTGGCCGATCCGGCCGGGTTCCTGGGGGGGCGGCGACGGCGACGGGGGTCGATGATCGAGCGTGGGTGCGGGACGGGGCGCCGGTGGCGGAGGTGACGGTGGCGCGGAGCGCGCTGGTGCACGACGGCGCGGGCGTTGGCGACGCGGCGGGGCCGCTGGAGGTGCGCGTGCGGTACCTCGACGGGTTCGGGCGAGTGCTGCAGGAGAAGGTGCGGGTCGAGGCGGGGTTGGCGATCGCGCGGGACGCGGGCGGGGCGGTGATCGTCGACGGGGGCGGGCAGCCGGTGCTGGCGGCGGCGGCGACGCGGTGGCGGGTGTCGGGGCACGTGGTCTATGACGCGAAGGGGCAGCCGGGGCGGGTGTACGAGCCGTACTTCTCGCCGAGCGCGGCGTACGAGAGCGACGCGGTGCTGGAGCGGTTCGGGGTGGCGACGGTGACGAGCTACGACGCGGTGGGGCGGGCGGTGCGGGTCGACCTGCCGAACGGGACGTACGCGACGACGACGCCAGGGGCGTGGGCGACGGTGGCGGCGAGCGCGGGGGACAACGTGCTGGGGTCGACGTACCGGCTGGTGCGCGAGGGCCGACCGGTGGACGACGCGGAGCGCGTGGCGTACGAGCACGCGGCGACGCACGCGGGGACGCCGACGGTGACGCACGTCGACGCGCGCGGCACCGCGTGCGCGGTGGTGGCGGTGGGCGACGCGAGCGCGGCGACGCGGGTCGAGCGGACGGTGACCGACGCGAGCGGGCAGGTGGTGGCGCAGGTGGATCCGCGAGGCCTGACGGCGTTCACGTACGCGCGGGACCTGCGGGGCGGCCGCTGGCGCAGGAGCAGCGTCGACGCGGGGCCGACCTGGGCCCTGGCGGACGCGTACGATCGACCGGTGTGGACCTGGGACGGGCGCGGGTTTGAGATCGAGCGCAGCTTCGATGTCGCGGACCGGCCGGTGGCGACGATCGTGCGCGACGGCGCGGCGCTCGACGCGCAGGTCGAGACGATCAGCTACGGCGATGGCGAGGCGGACCTGGCGGCGGCGCGGGCGGCGAACCGGCTGGGGCGGGCGGTGCGGGTGCGCGACGGGGCGGGCGAGGTGCGGACGGTGGCGTATGATCCAGCGGGCGCCGTGCGGACCACCGAGCGACAGCTGCGCGTCGACCTCGACGACACCCCCGACTGGCGCGGGGCGGTGGCGCTCGAGGGCGAGGTGCTGACGGCGGCGGCGCGGACCGACGCGCTGGGGCGCGGGGTGTGGACGCGGCTGGCCGATGGGACCGAGCGGCGGGATGGGTACCACCCGGGCGGCGAGCTCGCGAGCGTGCGGGTGACGACGCCGGACGGAGCGCTGGTCGACGTGGCGATCGTCGAGGGGCTGGCGCGCGACGCACACGGCCGCGTGGCGGCGGCGACCCTGGGCAACGGCGTGGGCCAGACGTGGGCGTACGATCCGGCGAGCGGGCGGCTGGTCGCGCAGGACGCGACGCGCGCGGGCCAGGCGCTGCAGGGCCTGCGGTTCACCTACGACGCCGACGGTCGGGTGACGCGGGCGCTCGACCTGGCGCAGGAGGGCGCGGCGGCGCTGGTGCCGGCGGCGGTGAGCGCGCGGCGCGACTTCCGGTACGACGCGCACGGACGGCTGGTCGAGGCGACCGGGCGCGTGCACCAGGCGCTCTTGCCGCACGACTACATCCCCGGCACCGCCGGGACCATCGGCGGCGCGCGGCACCTGTCGCTCAACAACGGCGCCGCGCTCGAGCGCTACACGCAGCTGTTCACCTACGACCCGTCGGGCAACCTGACGCGGATGCAGCACGCCGGCGCGACCGCGAGCTGGTCGACCGACTACTGGGTCGCGAGCAGCTCGAACCGCTCGACCGCGGCGCTCGATCTCAATGGAGTGCCGGTCGTGGACCCGGCGGCGATGTTCGACGCCGCGGGCAACATGGTCGCGCTGGCGCACCTGCGCCGGATGGCCTGGAGCTGGCGCGGCTGCCTGACCGAGGCCGTGACCGTCGAGCGCGCCGGCGGGCCGGTCGACGACGGCGAGCGCTACGCGTACGGCGCGGACCGGGTGCGGGTCAGCAAGGTCGCGACGCGGCTGGTCGTCGGTGGGACGGACCCGTGATCGAGACCCGCGAGGTGCTGTACCTCGACGGCGGGCAGGAGCGCGTGCGGGTGCGGCGCGGTGCGACCATCGTGCTCGAGCGCTGGACCACGCACGTCGCCGACGGCGAGCGCCGGGTCGCGGTCGTCGACCGGCACGTCGTGGACACGCTCGCGGCGGAGGTGGACGCCATCGGCCCCGCCCGCGTGCGCTACCACCTGACGACGCCGCAGGGCTCGACCGCGCTCGAGCTCGACGCCGCCGGCGCGCTGATCTCGTACGAGGAGTACCTGCCCCACGGCGGCAGCGCGTTCATCGCCGGCGACGACGTCCGCGAGGTCGCCCGCCGCGACGTCAGGTACGCCGGCAAGGAGCGCGACCGCGCCACCGGCCTGGACGCCTACCCGCAGCGGTACTACGCGCCGTGGCTGGGCCGGTGGCTGTCGTGCGATCCGATCGGCCCCAAGGACGGCCTGAATCTGTACGCATTCGTCGGTGGCGATCGATCGGATGGTGGATCCGGAGGGACGGATCGGCGCGTTGCGGACGAGCGCAGGCCAGGTCATCCAGCGGCGCAGAGGCGCAGACGAAGCGGCATGTTCAGCCACCAGCCACCCAAGCACGCCACATGGGGCGGGCCGCCGCAGGGCCAACGGAGACAGACTCAGCGCCCTCGAACTTGCGGGACCGCACGACTACTCAGCCACCCCTGGATCGACGCTGTTCGTCCCCTCTGCGGGCCGCCCCGCCGAAATCTGACGGCGT
>JADJUF010000034.1 GCA_016717005.1 Myxococcales bacterium
CGGCCGTCAGGCCCCGCTGGAAGGCTCAATCCGCGACCAGCGTGCACAGGTGCTCGACGCAGCGCGGCTGCGCGCTCGTCGGCGCGCACATGCCGCCCGCAGGATCGAGGCAGGGGCCGCCCCAGCGCTGGTGCAGCGCCTGGTAGGGCGCCGCGGCGCGCTCGGCGACCACGGCGGTGAAGCACGCGCTGGCGAACAGGCGACAGTCGATGTCCGCGGCGCACCCGAGGTCGGCCGCGGGGACCTGCCAGCGGCGGGTGAGTTGCCCGCAGCGGAAGTCGTAGGTCAGCGCCGCGCCCTCGGCGTCGCCGAAGGCCGACCCGCCGGGAGCCACCGCGGCGGCCGCGGCCACGCGCTCGTGCCCATCCGCGTCGCGCGACGTCGCGATCCACAGGTCGGGTCCGGTCGGCAGCGCGACCGAGAGGCCCGCCTGCCACGCGACCACCTCGGCGAGCGGCGTGCACAGCCGCGCCGGCGCGACCGCGTCGGCGGGATCGATCGGCCGCAGGTCGCTCGCGCAGGCGAGGCCGGGCTCGAACGCGAGCTGGCCGCGATAGATCGCGTGGAGGCGTGGCCGCAGCTCGGCCCAGCTCGCGACGATCGCGTCGGGCGCGTCGGGCGCGTCGGCGGTCGGCGCGGTGATCGCCCGTGGCCGCGGCGATGACGCGGGCCCGCCGCAGCCAGCGACGGTCACGAGGGGCATCACCGCCACCGCCACCGCGATCCCCATCCCCATCACGATTCCCGCGGAGCCGACCGACCTGCGCATCTGCGGATGATAGGGCGTCCAGCGCTCGCGTGAGCCGTGCGGACGACTGTGACATGGCGGGTCACTAGTAACCGAGTCGGTCACAGGTCAGACGGCGCCTCGGCAGGGTCTGCGCATGGTTGGGGGTGGCCCGTCGCTTGCGTGGGTAACGCCTGCCGTCCGATCGACCCGATCCCGGAACCCCCATGCACTCCCGCACCTCATCGTTCCGCTCCTGGTCCTGGCGTTCGCGCCCGCCTGTCGCCCGGCCGCGGTCCCGATGACCCCCGAGCACCCGGCCCGTGCGACCGCGCCGCGCGGCCGCATCGCGGGGCCGCCGGCGGCCCTGAGCGACGCCCGCCCGCCGGCGCCCCCAGCATCACCGGCGGGCCACTCCGACCACGCGGGCCACGGGGGCGCGCGATGACGCGGCCCGGTCGCGTCGCGCTCGGCGTCGGCGTCCTCGGGATCGCGCTCGCGGCGTGCGCGCCCTCGCGCGGCGCGGTCTTCGGACCCGTCGGCCACGAGGTCGATCGCCGGATCGGCGTCGCGCCGCTGTGGAACGACCGCGCCCCCGACGCGCGCGTGCCCGCGGCGGTGGCGGCCTTGCTGGCGCGCCCGCTCACGCTCGACGCGGCGCTGCGCATCGCGGTCGCCAACAACCGGCACCTGCAGGCCGCGTACGACGAGCTCGGGATCGCGGCGGCGGACATCGCGGAGGCGACGACGCTGGCGCCGACCTCGGTCGACGTGAACCGCAAGTACGCGCTGGACGGCGGCGGCGACGAGACCGAGCTCGAGGCCGTCCAGGACGTGCTCGATCTGATCCAGCTCGGCCAGCGCCGCGGCATCGCCTCGGCCGAGCTGCGCGGCGCCCAGGCGCGCGCGATCGCGGCCACGGTCGCGCTGGCGGCCGAGGTCGAGCGCGCGTTCTACGACGTCGTCGCGGCCAACCAGGCGCTCGAGCTGCGCCAGACCGCGTTCGACGCCGCGAGCGCGGCGGCCGAGGTCATCGAGCGCATGCACGCCGCCGGCAACACGATCGATCCGCGCTCGCGCGCGAGCGCGATCAGCGCGAGGTGGCCTGCATCGAGCTGGCGCGGGCGCAGGCCGAGGTCGAGGCCGCCGCGCGCCGATCGATCGGCTGCTCGGGCTGACCGGCGCGGACACTGCCTGGTCGGTGACCGCGCGGCTGCCCGACGTGCCGGCCGTGGGCGCTGTCCTCGACGATCTCGAGCCGCGCGCGGTCGCCGACAGCTCGCGCTGGCGGGCGCGGCACGCCGACGCCGACGCTGCGGCCGGCCGCGTCGGGTCGGCGCGCGCCTGCGCGTGGCCTCCCCCGAGCTCGGCGTGGGCGTCGCGGTGGCGCGGCGCGACGGCGGCGAGTGGGAGGCTGGCCCGGCGCTGCGGATCGGCCTGCTGCTGTTCAACCAGCAGCAAGGTCCCTGGGCCCGGCCCGGCCCGGCCCACCGCGCGCGCAACGAGCTGCTCGCGACCGCCGTCGACCTGCGCGCGACGGCGCGCGCGATCCGCCAGGAGGTGCTCGGCGCCCACGCCGAGGCGCGCCACTGGCTCGACGTCGTGTTGCCGCTGCGCCAGCGCGTGCTCGACGAGACCCTGCTGCAGTACAACGCGATGAACGCGACCACCTTCGAGCTGCTGATGGCGCGCCGCGAGCTCGTCGACGCGGGCGCGCAGTACGTCGAGGCGGTCCGCCGCTACTGGTCGGCGATGGCCGCGGCGACGGCGCTGCGGCGCGGCGGCCCGCCGTCGGCCCACGCGAGCACCCAGGAGGCCCCATGACCGTCACCCGCCGCACGATGATCCACTCCGGCCTCGCGGCCGGCGCCGCGCTGGTCGGCACCCGCCTGGCGGCGGCGCAGCCACACACCGGTCACGGTGCCTGCGCCGCCGGCGCCGCCGGCGCCGCCGCCCTGACGCGCCGGCGGCGTTGACCCAGGGCCGCCGGGTGCCAGGGGAGTCCTACAGCCCGGGTGGTCCCCAACGGCCGGACGCTGCCGTTCGTGCGCCGCGGCGACGTCAAGGTGTTCCACCTGATCGCCGAGCCGGTGCAGCACCAGTTCGCGCCCGGCCTGGACGTCGAGGCCTGGGGCTACAACGGCGGCACCCCGGGGCCGCTGATCGAGGCGGTCGAGGGCGATCGGGTCCGGATCTACGTCACCAACAAGCTGCCGGAGCCGACGACCGTTCACTGGCACGGCGTGTTCCTGCCGAGCGGTATGGACGGGGTCGGGGGCCTGAGTCAGGACTACATCCTGCCGGGCAAGACCTTCAGGTACGAGTTCACGTTCACCAAGGCGGGCACATTCATGTACCACCCGCACTTCGACGAGATGACCCAGATCGCGCTGGGCCTGGTCGGGATGATCGTCGTGCACCCACGGCGGGTGAAGACGACGCGACCGGTCCGGGATTACTCGCTGATGGCGCACGAGTGGAAGGTCCCGATCGGCGCCGCGCGCCCCGACCCGATGGCGATGAACGACTTCAACCTGCTCACGTTCAACAGCAAGGCGTTCCCGGCGACCGAGCCGCTGGTGGCCGAGATCGGTGACCTGGTGCGCATCCGCTTCGGCAACCTCGGGCCGATGGACCATCACCCGATCCACCTGCACGGCTACGCGTTCGAGGTGGTCGAGACCGACGGTGGGCCGGTGCCGAGGTCGGCGCGCCGGCCCGAGACCACGGTGCTGGTGCCGGTCGGCGCGGTGCGCGTCGTGGAGTTCGTCGCCGACACGCCCGGCGACTGGGCCATGCACTGTCACATGACCCATCACGTGATGAACCAGATGGGCCACGACGCGTCGAACCTGATCGGGGCCGACGTCGACGGCCTCGATCGCGCGGTCGGCAAGGTCGTGCCCGGCTACATGACCATGGGCGCCACCGGGATGGGCGACATGATGACCATGGCCCGGCCGCGCAACAGCATCTCGATGCTGGGCGGACGCGGCCCGTTCGACCACATCGACATGGGCGGGATGTTCACGATCCTCAAGGTGCGGCCGTCTCTGACCGGCGCCGGCGACCCGGGCTGGTGGGACAATCCGCCCGGCACCGTCGCAGACGAGGCGTCCGCGGCCGAGCTGGCCCGCGACGGCATCGTGACCTGACTCGCTGAACCCAAGGAGCCGTGATGACCAAGACGCTACTGACCCTCCTCGCCGCCGGCGCGGTCGCCGCGTGCGGATCCAAGGCGACCACCACCGCGACCACGCCCGACCCGGTCGGCGACGGTCACGCCGACCACCACGACGACGCGATCGCGCCGCCGCCTGACGATCACGCCGACGACACGCCGGTCGAGCCGGCCGGGCCCGACCCCGCGCAGATCAGGGCCGAGCCCTGGCCACCGAGACCGCGGCGTACGGCCGCGCGCGGCCGGTGTTCGACAAGTACTGCGCGAGCTGCCACCAGCAGGGCGGCAAGAAGGCGACCGCGAAGAAGCTCGGGCACCTCGACATCACGACCTACCCGTTCGGGGGCCACCACGGCATGGAGGTCGCGGTCACGATCCGCAAGGTGCTGGCGATTTGGGGGAAGGCGACGATGCCCGACAACAAGCCGGGCGCGTGCAGGGCGAGAGCTGGCGCTGATCGCGGCGTGGGCCGACGCGTTCGACGCCGCCCATGCCGGCGGCGCCCACGAGGGCATGGCCGGGCCACGACCACGGCCACCACTCCGACGCCTGCCGCGCGATCCGGTCAGACGACGTCGGCGCGCCGCAGGCGCAGCGCGTTGGTGATCACCGAGACCGAGCTGAGGCTCATCGCGGCGGCGGCGATCACCGGCGACAAGAGCAGGCCGAAGAACGGGTAGAGCACGCCGGCGGCGATCGGGATCCCGGCGGCGTTGTAGACGAACGCGAAGAACAGGTTCTGCTTGATGTTGCCCATGGTCCGGCGCGACAGCCGGCGGGCGCGCACGATCCCGCGCAGGTCGCCCTTGACCAGCGTGACCGAGGCGCTCTCCATCGCGACGTCGGTGCCGGTGCCCATCGCGATGCCGACCTGGGCCAGGGCCAGGGCCGGGCGCGTCGTTGATGCCGTCGCCGGCCATCGCGACGACGCGGCCCTCGTCCTGGAGCCGGCGCACGTGCTCGGCCTTCTGGTCGGGCAACACCTCGGCGACGACGTCGTCGATCTCGGGCGTGCTGTCCTTGATCGGGTCGGCGACGCCGACCAGGCCCGCGAGCGCGCCGGCGATGGCCACGAACATGACGGTCTGGCCGTCGGCGCGCAGCGCCTCGGCGCGCTCGAGCATCGGCCCCGGGTCGATCCCGACCTCGGCCATCATCGCGCGGTTGCCGAGCGCCACGCTGGCCCTCCACGTGCCGCTACGCCCTTGCCGGTCACGGACTCGAAGTCGCGGCCCTCGGCCGAGTGACGCCGCGCTCCGGGCGCCGGCGACGATGGCCGGCCAGCGGGTGCTCGCTGGCGCGCTCGAGCCTCGCGGCCAGGCGCAGCAGCGCCTCGTCCACGCCTCGGCCGGGTGACGCCGACCAGCCGGGGCTTGCCCTCGGTCAGCGTGCCGGTCTTGTCGACGATCACGGTGTCGACCGTGCGCATCACCTCGATCGCCTCGGCGTTGCGGAACAACACGCCCATGGTGGCGCCCTTGCCGGTCGCGACCATGATCGACATCGGCGTCGCCAGGCCGAGCGCGCACGGGCACGCGATGATCAGCACCGCCACCGCGTTGATCAGCGCGTGGGCCATGCGCGGCTCGGGGCCGACCAGCGACCAGATCGCGAACGTGGCGACCGCGATCGTGATGACGATCGGGACGAACCAGCCGGCGACGACGTCGGCCAGCTTCTGGATCGGCGCGCGGCTGCGCTGGGCCTCGGCCACCATCGCGACGATCCGGGCCAGCAGCGTGTCGGCGCCGACCGCTCGGCGCGCATCACCAGCGCGCCGGTGCCGTTGAGCGTC
This sequence comes from Myxococcales bacterium, assembly GCA_016717005.1. Lineage (NCBI taxonomy): Bacteria > Pseudomonadati > Myxococcota > Myxococcia > Myxococcales > Myxococcales bacterium. The sequence goes on from JADJUF010000034.1 coordinate 5,704, forward strand.
GCGCCGATGACACGGTCGCCGGGCTGCTTCTCGACCGGGATCGGCTCGCCGGTGACCATCGCCTCGTCGATCGCGGAGTGGCCCTCGAGCACGACGCCGTCGACCGGCACCTTCTCGCCCGGGCGGACCCGCAGCCGGTCGCCGGTCCGGACCTGGTCGAGCGCGACGTCGGCTCCTCGCCGTCGTCGGCGAGGCGCCGGGCGGCGGTCGGCGCCAACCCTAGCAGCTTGCGGATGGCCGAGCTGGTCTGGCCGCGGGCGCGCAGCTCGAGCACCTGGCCGAGCAAGATCAGTGTGACGATCACGCCGGCGGCCTCGAAGTAGGTCGCGACCACGCCGTCGTCGCGGAACGACGACGGGAACAGGTCGGGCGCGAGCGCGGCCAGCAGGCTGTAGCCGTAGGCGACGCTGACGCCGAGGCCGATCAGCGTGAACATGTTCAGGTGCCGGTGGCGCACCGACGCCACCGCCCGCACGTAGAACGGCCACGCCGCCCACAGGCACACCGGGGTGGCCAGCCCGAGCTCGATGAAGACCCGGACCCGCGGCGCCACCAGGC
>JADJUF010000035.1 GCA_016717005.1 Myxococcales bacterium
GGAGGTCGCGGGTCAGCCTGTCGAGTTGGCGCGAGGTGAAGTACCAAGGCGAGCGCGCCGACCAGGAGGACGGTCAGCAGGACGATCAGACCGACGAGCCGCTGAGCGATCGTCAGCGCGGGGCGGACAGGCATGGGTGTGTGACTCGACCACCGGCCGCGAACGTCGAGCCCGGACCCGCGCGGTCGTTCGTCGCCGGCCGGCCCTTCATGAATCCGGGAACCAGCCGGAGATCCATCACTACAGTCAGGGAGCGTGATGGCCAAGAAGGTACTGTCGTCGATGATTCCCCGACCGTTCGCCAGCAGGTGACCTCGCCCTGCGCCAGGCCGGTTACGAGACCGTGGAGGCTGGCGACGGCCTCGGAGGGGACCAAGAAGCCTTTGACGCCTCGGTCGGCATGGTGATCTGCGACGTCAACATGCCGCGCATGAACGGGCTCGAGTTGCTCGAGGCGATCAAGCGCGAGGGCAAGCACACCGGCGTGCCGATCGTGATGCTGACCACCGAGGGTCACCCGGCGCTGATCGAGCGGGCCAAGAAGGCCGGGGTCAAGGGCTGGATCGTCAAGCCGTTCAAGGCCGATCAGCTGGTCGCGGCTGTCGCCAAGCTGGTGCGCTGACCATGTGGTGGCGTCGCCGCAACGCGCTCGCGGTCGCCGACCAGGTCGACCGCGACGACCGGGCGCCGAACGCCATCGCGGCGTTGCGCCGCCGGGTCGTCGAACGCCTGCAGTGGGTCAACGACCTGACCCGCGGCGAGGTGATCGACGCGGGCAAGAGCCTCGGCGAGATCGTCGAGGGCGCCAGCAAGCACATCGCGGTGCTCCGCGACGCCTCGGCCGGGTGGCCAGCGACGACAACCCGCTGAGCCGACGGATCGCCGACCAGGTCCGGCTGGTCCGCGACCACGTCAGCGACATGGGCGCGAGCGGATCGCCGCCCACGACGCCTACACCCAGAAGGCGTCGGCCCGCGCTACCAGCACGCTGGCCGCGGCCGAGGAGATCCGACCCTGGCCCGCCACGCCAAGATGCTGGCGATCAACGCCCGCATCGAGGCCGCCCGCGCCGGCGAGGGCTTCCGCGCCCTCCTCGGTCATCGCCCACGAGATGGCCAAGCTGAGCGACGCGGTCGCGGTCGCCAACGTCCAGGTCCAGCGGCTGGCCAGCGAGCTCGGCGAGCTGATGCCGGTGATGGCCGAGCAGACCGCCGATCTCAAGGCCCGGGCCGAGCAGTTCGCCGGCGCCGCGACCGATCAGATGAAGGAGCTCGAGCGCCACGTCGACTCGATGCGCAGCGACGTCACCGCCACCGCCGCGGCCAGCGACGACCCTGGCCAGGGTCATCGCCGGCCCCACGCCGCCCTGTCGCACCTGCAGTTCCAGGACGTCGCCGCCCAGCGCGTCCTCCACGTCGACAACTGGCTGCACGACGTCGAGGTCGAGCTGCGCGACGGCGACGCCACCGGCGTCACGCCCCGGTCCACGTCGAGGAGGGCGGCGGCCACGCCGACGACAGCCCGGCCGGCGTGGTCCAGCTGTTCTGAACCGGGTCAGGGTGCCCGCAGCTGGCCCAGGCCGTAGCGGCGCTTCATCCGGTGGACGGTGCTGCGGGCGACCCCGAGGGGTGCGCGCGCCAGGCTGACGTTGCCGCCGGCGACGGCCAGCGCGCGACCAGCGCGTCGCGCTCGACGTCGCCGAGCGAGGCGGGCGCGGTCGGGCTGGGCAGCGCCAAGCTCGGGCGGCAGGTGGCAGGGCTCGATCCAGCCGGCGCCCGCCGGCGGCGACGACGGCGACCGCAAGCACCGACTTGAGCTCGCGGACGTTGCCGGGCCAGGGGTACGCGGCGACCGCGTCGCACGCCCGAGGCGACAGCTCGGCGCCGCGGCCGAGCAGGTGGCGGGCGAGGACGAGACGTCGGTGCGCTCGCGCAGCGGCGGGATGCGCACCTGACGCGCCCTTGAGCCGGTAGTACAGGTCCTGGCGGAAGCCGCCGGTCCGGACCAGCGCCGCCAGGTCGCGGCAGGTCGCGCACACGATCCGGACGTCGGTCCGCTCGAGCCGACGTCGCCGACCCGGCGGAAGGTGTTGGTCTCGACCACCCGCAGCAGCGCGGCCTGCATCGCCGGCGACATCTCGGCGACCTCGTCGAGGAACAACGTGCCGCCGCTGGCGGCAGGTCAGGCGGCCCTGGGCGCGCGACCGCCCAGCCCGGCTCGAGCACCGCCAGCACCGCGACGATCGCCCCGCCCGGGCGGCGATCGGGTCGCCCCGCAGCCGCCACGCCCGCCGCGCGCCTGCCCGGCCGAGCTCGATCGCGCGTCCGCCCGCCGAGCCGGCCAGCGCCTCGCGCACCACCGTCGCCCAGTCGAGGCCGATCGCGGTCCGAGACGTCGCCCGACCACCCCGGCGCCGCACATCGCGGGCGCTGGCGTTGGCCCGCGCGATCGCCCCCGGCGCCTCGATGAACAGCGCCGGCTCGCGCATCCGATCGAGCGAGCGACCGAGCACCCGCGCGACCGAGCTCCCGGCGCTGGCGTAGGCGTGGAGCCGGACCAGCTCCTCGAAGCGCGCGGGCGGCGCCGAGGACGACCCGGCCGATCTGCGGATCGGCGCGATCGAGGCGCGAGGTGGCGTCGAGCACCGCGATCGGCCGGCCGTCGACGCCGCGGACCGGCGCCGGCGTAGCAGACCAGGTCGCGATAGCGGCGGCCGAAGTGGGCGTGGCCGTGGACCTCGGTCGGTCGGTTGTCGAGCGCCGCGGTCCCGATCGCGTTGGTGCCGCGGGCGTCCTCGCTCCAGCAGGCGCCCTCGATCAGCAGCAGGCGCTCGGCGACCGGCGCGAACTGACCGCCGCCGCTGGTCTGCACCACCACGCCGTCGGCGTCGGCGACCAGGGAGCAGGGAAGTCGCGATCCGCGGCCCGCCGCGGTCGCGCGATCGAGGACCGCGTCGCCGACCGCGCGCAACAACTCGACGGGGCCGACGTGCGGCGCGCAGCGTCATCCCCGCAGCAGGCTCTCCGGCCGCGGCCCCTCGGCCGGTGCGCCCAGGGCGGCGGGCGCGACCAGCACCGGATCAGCTCGGGGGCGAGCGCGGCCGGTCCGGCCGGCGTGGAAGGCGTCCCACGCGGTCGCCGGGCACGTCGTCGAGGATGAGCCGCTCGGTCACGCGAGGCGTGCGCGGCGGCCCCCGACGGGAGCACGCCCACCGGCGCGCCCGGGGCGGGGGGGCGGCAGGGGGGGAGTCTCGGGGGGGGGCGGTTCCCGGGACCGCGGCCGCGCGGCCCACCGGGCGCCGCGGGGGGCGCGGCGCGTGGCGGGGGGGGGGCCCGGGGGGCGCCAGGGGGGATAAACGCCCCCCCCCAACACCGCCCGGCGCCAAGCCTAAATTCGAGTCGCGCTACGACAACTTCATCGGCGGCGAGTGGGTGCGCCCGTCAAGGGCCAGTACTTCGACAACATCTCGCCGGTCACCGGCCAGCCGTTCTGCGAGGTCGCGCGCTCGACCGCCGAGGACATCGAGCAGGCGCTCGACGCCGCCCACGGCGCCCGGGCCGCCTGGGGTCGCACCTCGCCGGCGGAGCGCGCGCTGATCCTCAACCGCATCGCCGACCGCATCGAGCAGAACCTCGAGCGCCTGGCCTACGCCGAGAGCTGGGACAACGGCAAGCCGATCCGCGAGACCCTGGCCGCCGACCTCCCGCTGGCCATCGACCACTTCCGCTACTTCGCCGGCTGCATCCGCGCCCAGGAGGGCTCGATCGCCCAGATCGACGACGACACCGTCGCCTACCACTTCCACGAGCCGCTCGGCGTCGTCGGCCAGATCATCCCCTGGAACTTCCCGCTGCTGATGGCGGCGTGGAAGCTCGCGCCCGCGCTCGCCGCCGGCAACTGCGTGGTGCTCAAGCCCGCCGAGCAGACGCCCGCCTCGATCATGGTGCTGGCCGAGATCATCGGCGACCTGCTGCCCCCCGGCGTGCTCAACATCGTCAACGGCTTCGGCGTCGAGGCGGGCAAGCCCCTGGCGTCGAATCGCCGCATCGCCAAGATCGCGTTCACCGGCGAGACCACCACCGGCCGGCTCATCATGCAGTACGCGTCCGAGAACCTCATCCCGGTGACGCTGGAGCTCGGCGGCAAGTCGCCCAACATCTTCTTCGCCGACGTGATGGACGTCGGCGCGCAGGCCTCACACGATCAGCTGGAGAAGATCCTCTCGTACATCGACATCGGCAAGCAGGAGGGCGCCAAGGCTGCGGCGGCGGGCGCGCGAGCCCGGGCGGCGACCTCGCCGGCGGCTACTACGTGCAGCCCACGGTCTTCGAGGGCCACAACAAGATGCGCATCTTCCAGGAGGAGATCTTCGGCCCGGTGGTGTCGGTGACCAAGTTCAAGGACTTCGACGACGCGCTCGCGATCGCCAACGACACGCTCTACGGCCTCGGCGCCGGCGTGTGGACCCGCGACGGCAACACCGCCTACCGCGCCGGCCGCGCCATCCAGGCCGGCCGCGTCTGGACCAACTGCTACCACCTCTACCCGGCGCACGCGGCGTTCGGCGGCTACAAGCAGTCCGGCATCGGCCGCGAGAACCACAAGATGATGCTCGACCACTACCAGCAGACCAAGAACCTGCTGGTCAGCTACGACCCGAAGCCGATGGGCTTCTTCTGAGATGAGCCGGTCCGCTCCACCGGCCGCGCGCCCGCGGCGCTGGATCGCCGCGGCTCGGCGCGCAGCACGGCCCGCTCATGTTCCACCAGTCGGGCGGGTGCTGCGACGGCTCGGCGCCGATGTGCTTCGCCGGCGAGCTTCACCCCGCCGCCCGCGCCCCCTTCCTGGCCCCGGGCGGCGGCGCGCCGCGTGCTACTGCCGGGCGGCGACCACGCACAGCGATGGCAGCACACCGACCCCCTTGCCGGGACGTGGTGGCGCGGGGCGGGGCCGGGGCCCCCCCCCGAGGCGCCCTAGGGGGCCGGCGGTTCCTGATCCGCGTCGGACGTCTGCGTCACCCGCCGGCGCTTTGGCGCCGGCGCGGCGGTGGGGGGAGGGGACGACCGGCGCCGGCGTCAGCGCCACCAGCACCGAGGCCGTCCGCCACCCCGCCGTCGGCGGCGACCTGGTAGGCGACGGTCAGGCCGGTGGCGGCCGGCGCGGGCGCACGGGTCGAGGTTCGGCGCGGCGCCCGACTCTCGAACGCCGCCGAGCACAGGTCGCCGTTGCAATGGACCGTGGTGGTCCAGGTCGGGTGGTCGGCGACGACCGCCTGATCAGCTCGCCGAG